>NZ_JBICZB010000021.1:65714-111279 GCF_043201815.1 Kitasatospora sp. NPDC048296 | reverse complement strand
CGGCGGCGCGGCGGGGGGGGCGGAGCCCCTCGGCCCGGCCCCCCCGCAACGGGGGGACCCCCCCTGGGCAGGCGGAGGGGCCCGCCGGTCGCTGTGGCGCCCGGCGGGCCCGTCCTGTCAGGTGTCGGTGATCAGTGGCCGCCCGCGTCGACCACCTCGACGTCGGCGACCTCGCGCTCGATCTCCTCGGCGGGCAGTGCCACCCGGATCGCCCAGAAGTAGATGACCAGCGAGAACACCGAGACGAGCGCCATGTCGTACCACATCGGGATCCGGCCGGTGCCGTCGCCGAAGCCGCCCTGCCAGGAGATCAGGCCGAGGCCCAGCAGGTAGACCGGCAGCCACTGGGCGGCCTTCCAGTTGAGCCGCGGCGCGTTCGGCAGGCCCTTCTTGATGGCGTAGGCCGCGTAGCCGCCGAGCAGGAGGTAGCCGAGCACGATGGCGATGCCCAGGCGGGACAGGGTCTGCCAGCCGGCCCAGTAGATGATCAGGCTGGCGACCACGAACGCGGCCGGGGAGATCACGCCGCCCAGCGGCAGCCGGTAGGAGCGCTCGCGCTCGGGCAGCCGGCGGCGCAGGGCGCCGAAGGCCAGCGGGGCACCGGCGTACATCAGCACGCTGGCGGAGGTGATGAAGCCGACCAGCTCCTGCCAGCTCGGGAAGGGCAGGAAGCAGATCACGCCGGTCACGAAGGAGATGATCAGGCCGAACCACGGCACGCCGTTCTTGTCCAGCTGCTCGAACTTCTGCGGCGCGTAGCCGTTGCGGCTCAGGCCGTAGGAGATGCGCGAGGTGGAGGTGGTGTAGATCAGGCCGGTGCCGCCGGGGGAGATCACCGCGTCGACCTTCAGCACGTAGTACAGCCAGCCGAGGCCGACCAGGGTGGCCAGACCGGCGAACGGGCCGTCGATGCCGGGGAAGTCGAGCTTCGCCCAGCCGTTGGCGAAGGCGCTGACCGGCAGCGCGCCGATGAAGACGACCTGCAGCAGGGTGTAGATCAGGGTGCCGATGGCGACCGAGCCGAGTACCGCGCGGGGGATGTCGCGCTTGGGGTTGCGGCTCTCACCGGCGATCTGGATGGCCTGCTCGAAACCGAGCAGGGCGAAGATGATGCCGCTGGTGCTGATCGCGGCCAGCACACCCTTGGCGCCGAACGGGGCGAAGCCGTGCGAGGTGAAGTTGGAGCCGTGGAAGCTGGTGATCGCCAGCAGGAAGATCGTGAGCAGAGGAACGAAGATCTTCAGCCAGGTGGCGATGCTGTTGGTCCGGGCGAGGACCTTCACGCCGAGGAAATTGACCGCGACGAATACCGCCATCAGCGCGGTCGCGACGATGAATCCGCTGGTGCTGAGGGTGCCGTTGGCGTTCTGCAGCCCGCTGGCCCAGGGCATGTCCTTGGCGTATCCGATCATGGCCTCGACCTCGATCGGTGCCACGGTGGCCGCCTGGATCCAGGAGAACCAGCCGAAGGACATGCCGGCCAGGCCGCCGAAGGCGTAGTGCGGGTAGCGCGCGGTGCCGCCCGAGACCGGGAAGAGCCCGCCGAGCTCGGCGTGCACGAGGGCCAGCAGCACGATCGCTACGGCGCCGATGCCCCAGGAGATGACGGCCGCGGGGCCGGCGGCGGTGACGGCGCTCTTGGCGCCGAAGAGCCAGCCGGAGCCGATGATCGAGCCGACCGAGGCCCACATGAGGCCGACGAGGCCGACGTGCCGCTTGAGCGACCGGTGGGCGGTCCCGCTGGTGCCGGAGTTCTGGCCGGGCGGCGAGATCTGGTTGAGGGAAGCCATGGGCGATCTCTCTGTGTGTGGGGGCTCCGAGGTGGGCGGAGCGCGGAGAGTTGCCACACCGTAGGGCTATTCATAGACCTCTGCACAGACCTCATTGCTGAATGTTTACTTTCTTTGCCGGATATCCGTGCTGGTAGGGGGCGGTGCAGCATCCGGCGGATTACGTGACTCGCGAGTAGGTCCAGGATTTGAGCCGGAATTGAGCATCGACTGGCGAGGGTGCATTATTGGCGGCCAGTCGTTTCATGGGAATGGCGATCGCCGCATAGTGATGCGGCTGGGCCGGTTGATGGCCGGTTGATGGCCGGTTGATGGCCGGTCGACGGCGTCGCTGGCCGGCAGGCTCGGCGCGCCGGGTGGGGCGAACGGAGTGGTGTCGAGTCGGACGTCCCGCTCGGTGAACCGGCTCGGCTCGGTGTGGTGCGACGGTTGTCGTGCGGCTGGGGGCGTCGGCCGACAGGTTTGGGTGTCGAGGCGCGCCGTGTACGGACGCGCGGGAAGTGGATCTCGCGTGACGCGACGTCAATGTCGGCGCCATGCAGAAGTCCCGCGCTCCGATCGATCGGAGCGCGGGACCTCTGCACTGCCTTCACCAGACGGGTCGTGTGCGCAGCGAATTCGGCCCTTCGGCGGCGGGCAGTGGCAGTCGAGGACCGCCTGGATCCGCCGGACGTCGGGGATTGGTTGCGCGTCGCTTTGGAAGCTGGACCACCGGGTGGCCGCTATGCGCCATCCCGACAGACATCACCCGCGTGCAGGACGCGTAAACCTGTAGGACAATAGCCATGTTGGTGCCCCGGCCCGATTTCGGCGGGCCGGGGCTCCACTTCATGCCGTTGGCTCAGGTCCGGACGTCCCGGTCGGGCTCAGTTCCGGAATTTCCGGTCGGGCTCGGTTACCACTCGCCGCGGCCCTCGCCGCCGCGCTCCTCGCGGCCCTCGCGGCCCTCGCCACCGTGGAAGCGGTGGGCGACCCGGAAGCTGCCCACAACGCCGTCGTCGACCTCGATGCCCTCGTGCACGCGCTTCGGGTGAACACCGTCGCTGGAGCTGTGGGGCCCGACGGTGGCGATGGGGGCGCCGTTGTCGCAGACCGCGCCGCTGAAGACCTCAACGTCCCGCCAGCTGTCGTTGCGGATGTTCAGCGACTTGGCACCCAGGCCGCTGACCACGGTGATGCAGCCGAAGTCGTCCGCGGAGTACGACCGCTCGTTGACGTGGATGATGCCACGCTCGCGGTGCTCGCGGTGCCCGCGGTGCTCGCGGCGCTCCTCGCGGCCCTCGTTGCCCTTGCCCTCGTTGCCCTTCGAGTTGCCGCCGTCGAGCGGCGCCTGGGCGAGAGCGGCGGGAGCGACAGCCGCCGGAGCGGCCTCGGGGGCCACCTTCTGGACGACCGGCGCCGCCTTCGCGGCCGGCTCGGATGCAGCCGACGCGTAGGTGATGCCGGTGACGGCCACGCCTGCCGTTGCCGCGAGGACAATGGCGGTGGTCATCTTGTTCATGGAACTTCTCCTGTCTCGACTGGATCGGCTTGGTGCCGACAGATATGAACGTACTGGCCGATTGAAGGACTGTCATATCAACCCGTGCCGAATGGTTGATGAGGGGGGCCAAATGGGGGACCTGGGGCGCTCTGACCCTGTTTTCGGGGGTCGAGATGGTCGGCTATCAGATTTCTCAAAACGCCTTATTTGAGGGGGAGTTGATGGCTCGGATTGGGTCTTTCGGGTGGCCACTGACTCCTGCTCACCCTTTTGGCGCTCTCCGGGGTGCGCGCGGTGTTGGACCGGAATGACGGGGTGCCAAATTGACGGCCTCGCGGCCCGCCCCGAGGCCCTTTGTCCGGGCCGTACGGCCGTGGCGCGCCTGTCGGGATTCGCGTCGGCGAGGGGGGGATCCCTCGGCTCCTCCACGATCCGTCGCGTGAGAACTCTGATGATCTTTTTTCTCGCGCCCGTCATGAAAGAGGTCCCGCCCTCCGAGTGGCCGGAGGGCGGGACCTTTTCGCTCGGTCTTCGTCAAATGTGCTGTGGATTGGGCGAGTTCAGGCCCGGCGGGAGGCGGGAGCTGGGGCCGCCTGGATCGGCCGGGCGTCGGTGATCGGCTGAGACCGCTGGTCGACCGTCAGGCGGGTCCCGGGTGATCGTCAGGGCTGTCGCCGTCGTCGGGGTCGGCGGCCGACGCGGGGTGGCCGCTGAGGGGTGGGCGGTGCCGTCCGGACCGGTGGCGTCCACCGGCGCCGGGTGCTGCTGACCGGGACGGCGCCCGCGACGTGGCGCAAGCGGCCTCCGCCGGGGCGGGGGCGGCCGAGGAGGCCACCACAGCCGCGGCAGGGCGGTGGGCGCTGTCGTGTGCTTCCTGCCCGCCACCCCGGGCGGGCCGATCATCCGTCGACGCGTGAACGGCGTGACGGTTCTGCTACCGCACGAGGTCCGACGGATCCGTGTTGGCGCCGCACAGGAGGACGGCGATGCGCTCGCCGTCCACCTGGTCCAGTGCCGCCAGGGCGGTGGAGGCGGCGTGCTCGACGGCGATCCGGCGCTCGTCCCACAGCTGCCGCCGGGCTCGCACGATGGCGTCGTCGGACACCAGTACCGAGCGGACGCTCTCGTGCCCGGCCGCGTGCACGGCGAGGGCGGTGGCCCGGCGGGCGCCGAGCGCGTCCTGAGCCACCGACGCGACCGGGACGTCCACCGGGCGGCCCGCCGCCAGCGCCGCGTTGAGGGCCCGACTTCCCTCCGGCTCCACCGCCACCACGCGGACGCCGTGCTCGCGGGCCGCGACCGCGACCCCGGCGAACAGCCCGCCGCCGCCCACCGACACCACCACCGTGTCCAGCCCGGGCACCCGGGCGCGGATCTCCGCCAGGACCGTCCCCGCCCCGGCCGCGATCAGCGGGTGGTCGTACGCGTGCGAGGCCAGCGCCCCGCTGTCCGCCGCGAACTCCTCGCAGGCCGCCAGCGCCTCCGCGTACTCCCGGCCGACCAGCCGCACCTCGGCACCGTACGAGCGCAGCCGCGCCAGCTTCACCGGCGAGGCCGTCTCCGGCAGGAACACCGTTGCCCGGACGCCGAGTTCGCGTGCCGCCCAGGCGCAGGCCAGCCCGGCGTTGCCGCCCGAGGCGATGGTGACCCCGGCCGACGGGAGGGCGCCCGTCTCGGCGTGGGCGAGCAGGAAGTTCTGCGCGCCGCGGGCCTTGAAGCTGCCGGTGTGCTGCAGGAACTCCAGTGCCAGCCAGGTCCGTCCGCCCTCGTCGCCCGGCGCCACCGCGACCGGCCGCACCCGCCCGGCGATCCGCTGCCCGGCGGCCTCGACCTCGTCGTGCGTCAGCTGGTTCATCGCGCGTGCTCCTTCGCCCGGGGGGTGCTCCCGCTCGACCGTAGTCGGCCCGGGCGGGCCGGAAAAGATCGCCGACGGGCGGCGTAGGCTGGCCCTCGTGCGTCTCGTGATCCTCCCGCCGCCGGTCCGCTAGCGGGCGGCGTACTTCACCCGACCCGGCCGAGCGGGAGTGCCCGCCGTCGCCGGGGCGATGGTTGCCGCCCGCCGACCCCGCGGACCTGAACCGGCGATCCATCGTGGAGTACCGACGCATGACCTCCTACGCCGCCGTGCCGTTCCGGCACGGCCTGTTGTCCATTTCCGCCGCCGCCGTCGCCTGGGGCGTGGGCGGAGCCGTGGCCGCGCTGCTGCTGCGCACCAGCGGGCTCGGCCCCGTGGCCGTCACCTGCTGGCGCTTCGGCGTCGCGGCGCTCTGCCTGGCGCTGCTGCCGTCCGGCAGGACGAGCGGCGGCCGCCGGGGCGCCGCCGTGCTGACCGGGATCGGGCTGGCCGTCAGCCAGTGCGCCTACTTCGGTTCCGTGCAGTACGCGGGCCTGGGGCTCGGCACCCTGATCACCATCGGTGCCGGGCCGGTGCTCACCAGCCTCGGCGCCCACGTGCTGCTCGGCGAACGCCTCACCCGACGGGCGGTGGCCGCCGTCGTCCTGGCCCTCGGCGGGCTCGTGCTGCTGGTCGCCGCCCCGGCCGCCGGGCCGCGCCCGGCGCTGGGCGTCGCCCTGGCGTTGCTCGCCGGCGCCGGCCAGAGCGGGCTGACCCTGTGGGCGCGCGGCGGTGGTACGGCGAAAGCCAGCACCGGCGCCTTCACCACCGGGCTGCTCTGCCTGCTGCCGTTCGCGGCCGTCCAGGGCGTGCTGCCGACGGCCGGGGACCCGGCGCTGACCGGGGGAGCGCTGCTCTTCCTCGGGACGGTGCCGACCCTGCTCGCCTACCGGTGGTACTTCACCGGACTCACCGCCGTACCGGGGACCACGGCCTCGGTGCTGGTGCTGCTGGAGCCGGCGACGGCGGCGGTGATCGGGGTGCTGCTCCTCGGCGAACCGCTCACCGCGGGCCTGGTGGCGGGTTCGGCGCTGCTGCTGGCCGCGATCGCGGCGCTGGCCCGGTCGTAGCGATCGAGCACGGCGGCGTGCACCCGGGAGGACGAGTCGTGCTCGCCGGGCGCACGCCGCCGTGCTGTCGTGGGCCGCATGAACCTCTCACTCCTGGCCCGGGTGGCCGTCACGACCACCACCGCCGTCCTCCTCGCCGCCGGCGCCACCGCACCCGCCGCCTTCGCGTCGGCGAGCGGCAGGCGCGATGTCACCGCCGAGCAGTGCCGGGGTGCGGGAGGACACGTCGAGGGCAGCGGCTACTGCGTCACCGCCGTCGGTGAGGACGCCTGGGGCGAGCCGATCGACGGGCAGGCGGTCAACCCGAACCCGCGCCCGGGCGAGGAGGACTGAGGGCCTGTCCGCCCTGAGGGCGGCGGGCTCTCCCGGGACCGCCGTTCACGGCACCGGCCGCAGGGTCACCGGCTGCGGGGTCAGCGCCCGCAGCACCAGGTCGATCCGGACCCTGGCGGCGCCCGCCCGCTGGAGCGCGGCGGCGACCGCCCGTAACTCCTCCGGGCCGGTGCAGGCCAGGCGGAGCTCCAGGTCGGCGTCCCCGGCGAGGGCCAGGCCGCTCTGGACCGCCGGGAACTCCGCGGCCAGCCGGTCGAAGTCGAGCGGGGTCGGCCCGTAGCTGACCCGGGCGATCGCGTGCAGGGCGCGGGCCTGCTCGGGCCGGCCCGGCACGGGTTCGAGTCCGGCCGGGACCAGTTGGAGCGGGGCCGTCACCGGCGCTGGAGCTGGGCGGTCGGGGCCGGGGCGGGCGTCGGAGCCGGGACGGATACGGGCGGGGCGACCAGCCGTGGGTCCAGGACCAGGGTGTCGACCCCGAGCGGGGCGGTGAGGTCGCGCAGAGCGGGCTCGCCGATCTCGGTGTGGGCCTGGTCCGGTCCCAGGAGGGCGGTGAGGGCCTCGGGGCTGGAGAACCCGACCGCGCAGCGGCGGCCGTCGCGCAGGCGGAACAGGCGGAGGGCGGTGGGGCTTCCGGTGCCGGTGATGGTGGCGGTGACCGGAACGTGCCAGACGACGCGGGCCATGCGAATGCTCCCGAGTGGGGTGGTGGTGCCTGCCGGGACTACTTCCTCGACGCTAGGCCGGGACGGGTGCGGCGTCGCCGGTCCTGACGCAGCGTTGACCGAATGGGGTGGTGCGTTGACGCACTCCTGACACCCGACTCACCCGATTGGACGACACCACTTCCGCGCTCGCCCGAACGCTGCCCGACCACGACCCGAACAGTGTCCGACCGACACCTGATCCGGACGGCCCGGGAGCGCTCCGCTTGCCTCCCGTCCCGTCCCGGACCACGGTGGAGTCGGCTGTCGTCGCAGCCGTCCTCGCGGCCGCCGGAGCGCCCCCGGATCCGACCGGCGCGCACTCCGGGGCGGGGGGAGGTGGAGCGAGGGGCCCGGGACGAGATATCTTGACGTCAAGACGTTGGAGACGTGAAGCGGAGTACCGATGACTGACTCGACCATCATCTATACGCACACCGACGAGGCTCCGGCCCTGGCGACCTACTCGTTCCTGCCGGTGGTCCAGGCGTATGCCTCGACGGCGGGTGTTCGGGTGGAGACCCGTGACATCTCCCTGGCCGGGCGTATCATCGCCAGCTTCCCGGAGCGTCTGACCGAGGCCCAGCGGATCGGCGACGCCCTGTCCGAGCTCGGTGAGCTCGCCAAGACCCCGGGCGCCAACATCATCAAGCTGCCGAACATCTCGGCCTCCGTGCCGCAGCTGAAGGCCGCCATCGCCGAGCTGCAGGCCCAGGGCTACGCCCTGCCGGACTACCCGGACGACCCGCAGACCGACGAGGACAAGGACGTCCGCGCCCGCTACGACAAGGTCAAGGGCAGCGCCGTCAACCCGGTCCTGCGCGAGGGCAACTCCGACCGCCGCGCCCCGCAGTCGGTCAAGAACTACGCCAAGACCCACCCGCACCGCATGGGCGCCTGGACCGCCGAGTCCAAGACCAATGTCGCCACCATGGGCGAGAACGACTTCGCGAGCACCGAGAAGTCCGCCGTGATCGCCGCCGACGGCGCCCTGCGCATCGAGCTGCTCGGCCAGGACGGCACCACCACCGTGCTGCGCGAGACGGTCCCGGTGCTGGCCGGCGAGGTCGTCGACGCCTCCGTGATGCGCGCCGCCGCCCTGAACGAGTTCCTGGCCGCCCAGGTCGCCCGCGCCAAGGCCGAGGGCGTGCTGTTCTCGGTGCACCTCAAGGCCACCATGATGAAGGTCTCCGACCCGATCATCTTCGGCCACGTGGTCCGCGCCTTCTTCCCGAAGACCTTCGCCAAGTACGGCGAGGTGCTGGTCGCCGCCGGTCTGAACCCGAACAACGGCCTCGGCGGCATCCTGGCCGGCCTCGACAACGTGCCGCACCTGGGTGCCGAGATCAAGGCCTCCTTCGAGGCCGAGCTGGCCGAGGGCCCGGCCCTGGCCATGGTCGACTCGGACAAGGGCATCACCAACCTGCACGTGCCGAGCGACGTCATCGTCGACGCCTCGATGCCGGCCATGATCCGCACCTCCGGCCACATGTGGGGCCCGGACGGCCAGGAGGCCGACACCCTCGCGGTGCTGCCGGACCACAGCTACGCCGGCGTGTACCAGGCCGTCATCGACGACTGCCGCGCCAACGGCGCCCTGGACCCGGCCACCATCGGCTCGGTCCCGAACGTCGGCCTGATGGCCCAGGCGGCCGAGGAGTACGGCTCCCACGACAAGACCTTCGAGATCGAGGCCGCCGGCACCGTCCGCCTGGTCGACGCCGAGGGCAACGTGGTACTGGAGCAGGCCGTCCAGCCGGGCGACATCTTCCGCGCCTGCCAGACCAAGGACGCGCCGATCCAGGACTGGGTCAAGCTGGCCGTCACCCGCGCCCGCGCCACCGGCGACCCGGCGGTGTTCTGGCTGGACGGGAACCGCGCCCACGACGCCGTGCTGATCGAGAAGGTCAAGACCTACCTGCCGGAGCACGACACCAACGGCCTGCAGATCGAGATCAAGTCCCCGGTCGAGGCCACCAAGTTCTCGCTGGAGCGCATTCGCCGCGGCGAGAACACCATCTCGGTGACCGGCAACGTGCTGCGTGACTACCTGACCGACCTGTTCCCGATCCTGGAGCTGGGCACCAGCGCCAAGATGCTGTCGGTCGTCCCGCTGATGGCGGGCGGCGGCCTGTTCGAGACCGGCGCCGGCGGCTCCGCCCCGAAGCACGTCCAGCAGCTGGTCAAGGAGAACTACCTGCGCTGGGACAGCCTGGGCGAGTTCTTCGCGCTGGCCGCCAGCTTCGAGCACCTGGCCACCAGCACCGGCAACGCCCACGCCCAGGTGCTGGCCGACACCCTGGACCGCGCCACCGGCACCTTCCTCAACGAGGACAAGTCGCCGAGCCGCCGCCTCGGTGGCATCGACAACCGCGGCAGCCACTTCTACCTGGCCATGTACTGGGCCCAGGAGCTGGCCAAGCAGACCGCCGACGCCGAGCTGGCCAAGGCCTTCGACGGTCTGGCCAAGGTGCTGACCGAGCAGGAGCAGGCCATCGTGGACGAGCTGATCGCCGTCCAGGGCTCGGCCGTGGACCTCGGCGGCTACTACCAGCCGGACCCGGCCAAGGCCGCCGCCGTGATGCGCCCGTCCAAGACCTTCAACGAGGCGCTCGCCAACCTCGGCTGACGCCGGGCGTGAAGCACCGGGAGGCCCCCGGGTCCGCTGCGGCGGGCCCGGGGGCCTCCCCGCGTGTCAGGCCGCGCCGGGGACTTCCCGGGCGGGCCGTCGGAGCAGCCGGGAACCGTGCAGCAGGAGGGCCGTGCCGACGCCGAAGACCAGGGCCGACACGCTGACCGCTCCGCCGATCCGTTGGAGCGGGCTCCACCCGTTCTCCCGTGCTGCCATGGCCCGCCCCCTGCGCGCTCGGCTTCCGTCCTCATACTGACGGACTGGGCGGCACGATCCCATGGCCTGTTCAGGCCAGCCCGAGCACGACCCCCGTGCCGGTCAGCAGCAGGAGCACGGCGCCGTTGGCGCGGGGCAGCGCGAGCGCCGTGCCGACCGCCTCGCGCAGCAGCTGGTACGGGCCGTGCGCGAGCGGTCCGTCCGCGCCGAGCACCCGGCCGGGGGCGCCGGCCCGGCGGGCGGCCAGGGCGGAGCGGACGGTGTGGAAACCGCTGGTGACGACGGTGCAGCGGTAGTCGGGGCGCTCGGCGGCCATCAGGGCGGCGCTGAAGCGCAGGTTCTCGGCGGTGTTCACGGCCCGCTCCTCGCGCCGGATCCGCTCGGCCGGCACGCCCCGGGCGATCAGGTAGCGGGCCATCGCGGCGGCCTCGGTGCACTCCTCGTGCGGGCCCTTGCCGCCGGTCACCAGCAGCAGCGGCGCGTACCCGGCGGCCTCCTCGGCGGCGAAAAGCATCCGCGCGGCGTCCAGCCGGGCCGCCAGGGTCGGCGCGGGCTCGCAGCCGTCCAGTGCGGCGCCCAGGACCACCACGTAGTCGGAGCCGGCGGGCACCGGCCGACGGCGCTGGTGCAGTGCGCAGCCGAGGAAGCCGAGCAGCCAGAGCAGGACGTACCCGCCGAGCAGCACGGGCAGCAGGAACAGGGCGTGCATACCCGTCGAACGCACCCGGTGGGGACACCGTTCCGCAACGCCACGGAGCCCGCGTTCTCCGGGGAAGAACGCGGGCTCCGGGCGGTTCGGTCGGAAGGGCTCAGCCGGCGTCGGCCGCCGGGGTGGCGGGGGTGACGGGAGCCGCGGGTGCGGCGGCGGTGCCGGCCGCCCCCGGGCGCTGGCCGCGCTTGTTCAGCGAGGCCAGGTAGGCGTTGTACGCCTCCAGCTCGGCGTCGCCGCTGCGCTCCTCGGCGCGGTCGCGGCGACGGGCCTGCCGCTGTTCGGAGCCCATCCACTGGTAGACCAGGGCGATCAGCACGATCGCGGTCGGGATCTCGCCGAAGGCCCAGGTGATGCCGCCGGCCAGCTTCTGGTCCTCCAGCAGGTCCGTCCCGGGTGGTCCGCCCTGGACGGTGAAGGTGGAGACCAGCGGGTGGCTGGCCATCATCACCGCCACACCGAAGAAGGCGTGGAAGGGCATCCCCATGAACAGCTCGATGATCCGCATCACGTGGCCGGGGCGGTTCGGGCCCGGGTCCACGCCCATGATCGGCCAGAAGAAGGTCAGACCGGTCATGAGGAAGTGCACCATCATGAAGATGTGCCCGAGGCGGTACTGCATCAGGAAGTCGAACAGCGGGGTGAAGTAGACCCCGTACAGGCTCGCGATGAACATCGGGATGGTGAACGCCGGGTGCGAGATCACCCGGACGTAGCGGCTGTGCAGCAGCGCCACCAGCAGCTCGCGCGGACCGCGCGGGCGGCCCTTGCCCGCCGGGCGCAGCGCGCGCAGCGAGAGGGTGATCGGGGCGCCGAGCAGCAGCAGGAGCGGCGTCAGCATCGACAGCACCATGTGCTGGATCATGTGCGCGCTGAACAGCACCATGCCGTAGTCGTTCAGCCCCGAGCAGGTCACCAGCAGCAGGCTGGCGACGCCGGCCACCCAGCCGACCACCCGGCCGATCGGCCAGCGGTCGCCGCGTCGGTACAGCCGGACCACGCCGAACAGGTACAGCCCGAGCGCGACCAGGCCGCCGAGCAGGAACACCCAGTCCGGGGACCAGGTCCACACGTTGGAGAGGGTGAACGGGCCTAGTTGGGTCATCCCGCCGTGGTGGTGCATTCCTGACATTCCGTCGCCCATCGGCGGGTCCTGCTTTCCGTCCTCGTGGTCCCTGTGCGGGTCCGGTTCGCCCGTTTTGCTTGGCATACAGCCTAGGTGGGCCTTACCTCGGCCATACCGCCGCCCCCTCCGTACGGGTGGTCCCCGGCGGGGTGGGCGCTGGCTAGACTGACCGACCGGTCGGCAGGGAGGAGCCAGCCATGGCGGTGTCGCAGCGGCCCGCGGAAGCGGCCACGGTCGCGCTCACCGGGGCGACCGGCTTCATCGGCTCCGCCGTCCTGGCGGCCCTGACGGCGCGCGGCGTCCGGGTGCGGGCGCTGGTCCGCCGGGAGCCCCCCGCCCCCGGGGGAGGCGTCGACCGGATCCTGGGGGACGGCCTCGGAGAGGTCGACTGGATCCGCGGGGACCTCGCCGACCGGGCGGCGCTGGCAGGGCTATGCGAGGGCGCCGGGGTGCTGCTCCACCTGGCCTCCCTGGTCGGCGGCGGTGCCGAGGACTGCGAGGCCGTCAACGACCGGGGCACCGCGGCGGTGATGGCGGCGGCCGGCCGGGCCGGGGTGGGCCGGATCGTGCACCTGTCGACCACGGCGGTGTACGGCGAGGGCCCGCACAGCGGCATCGACGTGGACGGGGTGCCGCCCGCGCCGTTCTCCGAGGCCAGCCGCACCAGGCTGGTCGGCGAGCAGCACGCCCTGGCGGCCGGCGCCCTGGTGCTGCGCCCCGCGCTGGTCACCGGCGCGGGCGACCGCTGGGTGGTGCCCGGGCTGGCCGAGCTGGCCCGTCGCGTCCCGGCCCGCTGGGAGGGCGGCCGGGCCCGGCTCTCCCTGGTGGACCGTACGGACCTGGCCCGGCTGATCACCGCGCTCGCGCTGGACGCCCCCGCTCCGGCGGGCGTCCAGCACGCCGCCCACCCGACCCCGGTCCGCGCCGGAGAGCTGCTCGACGCTCTGGCCGCGCTCGGTCTGCTGCCCGTCCTGGACGGGCCGGCGCTGCCCTGGGCGGAGTGCCGCCGTCGCCTCGCCGCCACGCCGGGGCGGGTCTCCGAGCGCCAGTTCACCATGATCGCCCGCGACCACTGGTACCGCAGCGAGGAGATCTGGCGGCTCGCCGCCTGCCCGCCCGGGCCGGGCCCGCTCGCCCGCCTCACCGAGGCGGCGTCCTGGTACCGGACGGTGCTCGGGCGCGCCTAGCACCGTAGCCGTCGGGGCCGTACCCGCCCGGCGGCCGCCGCCGTCAGGGCCGTACCCGCCCGGCCCGGGCCGACAGGAACCGCTGCTCGGCCAGGCTCGCGGTGGCCCGTGCCGCCCGGCGGTAGTGGTCGTAGGCCCCGGCCCGGTCGCCGGCCCGCTCCAGCAGGTGCGCCCGGACGGACAGCAGCCGGTGGTGCCCGGCCATCCGCTGGTCGCCGTCCAGAGTGGCCAGCAGGGCGAGGCCGGCCTGCGGGCCGGCCAGCTCGGCGAGGGCGACGGCCCGGTTGAGGGTGACGATCGGGTTGGGCGCGATCCGTTCCAGGATCAGGTAGAGGGCGTGCACCTGCGCCCAGTCGGTCCCGGCGGCGGTGGTCGCGTCGGCGTGGGTGGCGGCGATGGCGGCCTGCAGCTGGTACGGGCCCAGCTCGGGGCCGGCCAGTGCGGCCTTGGCCAGCGCCGTGCCCTCGTTCAGCAGGGCGCCGTCCCAGCTCGTGCGGTCCTGTTCGGCCAGCGGCACCAGGTCGCCCGTCGCGGTGGTGCGGGCCGCGCGGCGGGCGTGGGTGAGCAGCATCAGCGCGAGCAGGCCGGTCACCTCGCCGTCCTCGGGGAGCTGGGCGTGCACCGTCCGGGTCAGCCGGATCGCCTCCCGGGCGAGGTCGGCGCGCTCCAGCTCGCCGCCCGAGGAGGCGGTGTAGCCCTCGTTGAAGATCAGGTAGAGCACGTGCAGGACGACCTGCAGCCGCTCCTGGCGTTCGGCGCCCTCGGGGAGGGTGAACGAGCTGCCGGCCGCCCTGATCCGCTGCTTGGCCCGGCTGATCCGGGCCGCCATGGTGGCCTCCGGCACCAGGAAGGCGCGGGCGATCTCGGCGGTGGTCAGGCCGCCGACCGCCCGTAGGGTGAGCGCGGTCTGCGAGGCCGCGGTCAGCGCCGGGTGGCAGCAGAGGAACAGCAGGAGCAGGGTGTCGTCGGTGTCCGGCACGTCCTCGGGGACCACCTCGGCGGCGGTGATCGCGCTCTCGCGCTCGCGGCGGGCGTGGTCGCTGCGGACCTGGTCCACCAGCCGCCGGGAGGCGACGGTCACCAGCCAGCCGCGCGGATTCTCCGGCACCCCTTCGTCCGGCCACTGGACGCTCGCGGCGAGGACGGCCTCCTGCACGGCGTCCTCGCAGCCCTCGAACCGGCCGTGCCGGCGTACCAACGTGCCGAGGACCTGCGGCGTGAGCTCACGCAGCAGGCCCTCGAAGTCCGGTGCTGTCATGCCTCCAAGTGTCCGTCGGAGAACATCACCTGACGCACTTCGACGCCCAGCCCCTCGATCGCGGCGTCCGGGATCTGCGCGGCGAGTTCGATCGCCCGCTCCCGGTTCTCGCAGTCGACCAGGTAGAAGCCGCCCAGGAACTCCTTGGCCTCCAGGAACGGGCCGTCGGTCACCACGGGCCGACCGCCCCGCACGGTGACCACCGCGGACTGGGACGGGTCGACCAGCGCCTGGGTGAGGATCAGCTCGCCGGAGGACTTCAGCGCCTCGATGAACCTGCCGTGCCCGGCGCCGATCGCCGCCTTCTCCTCGTCCGTCAGCGCGTCCAGCACGGCCGGGTTGATGTGCAGGCCGATCAGGAACTTCATCGCGTACTCCTCGTCGTGGGCGGGCCCCGGCTGGGCCCTTCGACCGTCGGTCGGAGCCGCCGCCGCCTTCTTGACATCCCTCGCCGAGAAATCTCCCACGAGTTTTCCGCCGTCGCACCGCTCACCGACGTCAAGAAGCCCCGGGCCGCTCCGACCACCCCGCGACAACGTTTCCGAGGAGAGGAGTCGCCGGGATGGACGTCACCCGGGCACGACTGGGACTGGCCGTCCTGATGCTGCCGACGCTGCTGGTCGCGATGGACGTGACGGCGCTGCTGCTCGCCCTGCCACGGCTGAGCGCCGACCTGGGCGCCGACGGCGTCCAGCAGCTGTGGATCAGCGACAGCTACGGACTGATGGTGGCCGGCCTGGTCATCACCATGGGCACGCTCGGCGACCGGATCGGCCGCCGACGCCTGCTGCTGACCGGTGCGGCGGCCTTCGCGGTGCTGTCGGTGGTCGCCGCCTTCGCGGTCGACCCGCTGATGCTGATCGTCGCGCGGGCCCTGCTCGGCGTCGCGGGCGCGACCCTGGCGCCGTCCACGCTCGCCCTGATCACCAACATGTTCCGGGACGGGCGGCAGCGCGGACAGGCCGTCGCCGTCTGGGCCACCTGCCAGTTCGCGGGCGGCGCGCTCGGGCCGGTGTTGGCCGGGTTCCTGCTCCAGCACTTCTGGTGGGGGTCGGTGTTCCTGGCCGCCGTCCCGGCGATGGCGGTGCTCCTGGTCGCCGGGCCGTTCCTGCTGCCGGAGTTCCGCAGCGAGGCGGCCGGGCGGCTGGACCCGGTCGGGGTCGGGCTGTCGCTGGTGGCGGTGCTGCTGGTGCTGTACGGCGTCAAGCAGCTGCCGGTCCAGGACGCGCCGCTGGTCCCGGCGCTGGCCCTGCTCGCCGGCACCGCCGTCGGGTACGCCTTCGTCCGGCGGCAGTTGGGGCAGCAGCGGCCGCTGCTGGACCTGCGACTGCTGCGCAGCCGCCCGTTCACGGCCGTGCTGGTCTCGCTGGTGCTCGCCGGGGTCGCGATGGCCGGCACCGGCCTGCTGGTGACCCAGTACCTGCAGAGCGTGCTGGGCCACTCGCCGTTCGCCTCCGCTGTGCTGTTCGCCCCGATGGGCCTGGGCGTGGCGGTCGGCACCATGGCCGCGCCGAGGCTGGCCCGCCGGATGGACGACACCACCGCGATCGCGGGCGGGCTGGCCTGTTCGGCGCTGGGCGGCCTGCTGCTGGTCGCCGCCGACGACGGCCAGGGCTCGCTGCCGCTGGTGATGACCGGCATCACGGTGCTCGCCCTGGGCACCGGACCGCTGTTCGCCCTGGGCACCGGGCTGGTCCTCGGCTCGGTGCCGCCGGAGCGGGCCGGCTCGGCGGCCTCGATGTCGGAGACCGGCAACTACTTCGGCGGCTCACTCGGCTTCGCGCTGCTCGGCACGGTGGCCGCCGCGGTCTACCGCGCCCGGGCCGGCGGCTCCGACTCGCTGGCGGGCACCGTCGAGGCCGCCCGGCACCTGCCCGCGGAGCAGGGCGCCGAACTGCTCCGCGGCGCCCGGGCGGCGTTCACCGCCGGGCTGCACGTCAACGGGCTGATCGCCGCGGCGCTGTTCGCCGGGCCGGCCGTGCTGACCCTGGCCATGCGCTCGGCGAAGCGGTCCGCGCCCGAGGAGTCGCTGCCGGACCACGAGGCGGTCCGGCGGTGAGGGCTTGAACCTGACACCGGTGTCAGCTCCTACCGTCGGTGTGCGACGAACGCGGTAATCACGAAGGGGGAACGAGAGATGAGCGAGCTGACCGGCAAGGTGGCCCTGGTGACCGGCGGCAGCCGGGGCATCGGTGCGGCGGTGGCCAAGCGGCTGGCGGCCGAGGGGGCGGCGGTGGCGCTGACCTACGTCCGGGCCGAGGAGCAGGCCCGGACGGTGGTCAAGGAGATCGAGGCGGCCGGCGGCCGGGCGGTGGCGATCCGGGCGGACCTGGTCGAGCCGGACGCCGCCGCGCGGGCGGTGGAGGAGACCGTCCGCGAGCTGGGCGGCATCGACATCCTGGTGAACAACGCGGGCTTCCTCACCTACGGCCCGCTCGCCGAGGTGTCGGTCGAGGAGCTCGACCGGGTGCTCGCCGTCGACATCCGCTCGGTGTTCCTGGCCGCCCAGGCGGCCGCCCGGCACATGGGTGAGGGCGGGCGGATCATCAGCATCGGCTCCTGCTTCAACGGGCGCGTCCCCGGTGCGAACTTCGTCCTCCAGGCGACCGCCAAGACCGCGCTGACCGGGCTGACCAAGGGCCTGGCCCGGGAGCTCGGCCCGCGCGGGATCACCGCCACCATCGTCGACCCGGGCCCGATCGACACCGACATGAACCCGGCCGACGGCGACTCCGCCGACTTCCAGCGTGGGCTCACCGCCCTGGACCGGTTCGGCGAGGCCGAGGACATCGCCGCCGCGGTGGCCTTCCTGGCCGGTCCCGGCGGACGCTACGTCACCGGCACCGCCCTCGCGGTGGACGGCGGCTACACCGCCTGAGCGCAGGGCCGGGGCGGGGCGGCGGCCCCGGTCGCCGCCCCGCACCCGGTCATGACCACGGTGTGATCCTCGGCAGCGTCGACTGCCGCGCCGTCTACGGGCAGGTCACCGCCGGTACCTGGTACGCCACCGGCAACCCGGCCGCCCACCGGCGCGCCCGGTTCGCCGCCGCCCCGGCCGACCCGGACGACGGGCCCGAGCCGCGCCGGCCGGCCGCCGAACGCGCGCCGGCCGAGTAGGGGCTACCGCTCGACGGTGATGAGCTGTCCGCTCGGGCCGAGCACGGTGCGGCGGTGGGCGAGGGCGGCGACCGAGCGGGCGTCCTCGCGGCCGCGGTACAGGCTGATCGCCGTCGAGCGGTGCGCGGCCGCCTCGCGGTCGCGGCCGTGCCGGGCGAGGAAACCGGCGTACTGGGCCTGGGCCTGGCTCAGCAGCATGTCGTCCCCGGTGTCGGCGCTCAGCCCGATCAGTTCGCTCCAGACGGCCTCGGCCTCGGCGGTGCGACCGAGGCCGTCGAGGGCCAGGGCCTCGAAGAGCATGGCGCCGCGCGCGAGTTGGGTGAGCGGCGCGTCGGCGAGCAGGAAGCGGCAGTGGCGGGCGCGGCGGAGCGTCTCCGGCATCGGCACCGAGCAGAGCTGGGCGACGCACATCCGGGTCAGGACGAAGGCCTCCAGCCAGTGGTCGCCCTCGGCGGTGGCGGCCGCCAGGGCCTGCTCGAAGCAGCGGTCGCCGAGCTCGGGCCGGCCGAGGTCGTGGTGGACGCCGGCGAGGATGGCGAGGGCGTGGACGCGCAGCGCCGGCTCGCCGCCGGGGCCGGGGACGAGGGCGCGTTCGAGGTGCGGCAGGGCCTGCTCGGGGCGGTTGAGTTGGGCCAGCACGATGCCCAGTTGGGTGTGCGCCCTGGCCGGGGCGGTGGGGTCGTCGGCCTGGGCGGCCACGGCCAGGCAGGTGGTCGCGCAGTCGAACCAGGCGCTCAGGCCGGTACAGGTGTGGTACCCGATCGCGTTGTTGGCCAGCCGCCAGGCGCGCTCGTGCTCGCCGAGACCGGTGAGGGTGCGGACCAGGGCGCGGATGGCCGGTGCCTCCGGAGCCCACCAGCTCAGCGCGCCGCGGATGTCGCGCAGCTCGGGCAGGGCGCGTGGGGTGGGGCCGAGCGGCGGGTACGGGATGCCGCTGTCGCCGAAGATCAGGGTGTTGGCCTCCCGGGTGGCGGCCAGGTAGTGGTCGGCCAGCCGGGCGGCGGCCGACTTCCGCTCGGCGAGCGGGACCTCGTCCTCCAGCAGCCGGCGACAGTACAGCCGGACCAGGTCGTGTGCCTGGTAGCGACCGGGCGTCGGCTCGGTGAGCAGGTGCAGGTCGGCGAGTTCGGCGAGCGCGCGGCGGCCGGTGGCGAGCGGGACGTCGAGGAGGGCCGCGGCGGTGCGGGCGCCGCTGTGCGGGCCCGCGTGCAGCGCGAGCAGGGGCAGCAGGCGGGCCGCCGTCGCGCTCAGCCGGCGGCGGCTCAGGGAGAGTTCGCGCTCGACGCCGAGCCGCTCGGACAGGCCGAGGGCGTCGAGGCGGGCCTGCTCGTCCTGCATCTCGGCGACCAGGTCGGCGGCCGTCCAGGCGGGGTGGGTGGTGAGCCGGGTGAGTGCGATGGTGAGGGCGAGCGGCAGCCGGTCGCACAGGTCGACCAGCCGGCGGGCGGCCTGCGGGTCGGCCAGGGCACGCTCGTCGCCCAGGTGGCGGCGCACGAGCTCGTGGGCCGCGTCGGGGGTGAACGCGCCGACGGGCACGTACCCGGCGCCCGGTTCGGCGGCCAGGTCGGGGAGGGCGTGTCGGCTGCACACCACCGTGAGCGCCGGGCCGTCCTCGGGGAGGAAGGGCAGCACGTCCCGGGCGCCGGTGGCGTTGTCGAGGACGACCAACAGCCTTAGGGCGCCGATCCGTTCGCGGAACCGGGCGGCGCGGCCGGTGGTGTCGGCGGGGATCTCGTGGTCGGCGGCGCCGAGGGCCCGGAGGAAGGCGTGCAGGACCTCGCCCGGGTCGGTCGGGCCGTCCGGGGAGAAGCCGCCCAGGTCCGCGTAGAGGTGGCCGTCAGGGAAGTGATCGGCCTGCCGCCGGGCCCAGTTGAGCACCAGGGTGGTCTTGCCGCTGCCGGCCGGTCCGGCGAGGACGGCCAGTCGGCGCGGCGATCCGGCGGTACCGGGGAGCAGGGCGTCGAGCTGCCGCTCCTCACGCGGGCGGGCGACGAAGTCGGCCGGCGGGCGGGGGAGCGCGCTGGGGGCGCTGGTGACCGAGGTGGCCGTGGTGACGGCGGTCGGGGCAGGGGCGGCGAGCGCGGGATCGGCGCGCAGGATCCGTTCGTACAGGTTCCGCAGGTCGGGGCCGGGGTCGACGCCCAACTCCTCGGCGAGGTGCGCACGCGCCTGGTGGTAGGCGGCGATCGCCTCGCCCTGGCGTCCGCCGCGGTAGAGGGCCAGCATCTGCAGCTCGCGGAGCCGCTCGTGCAGCGGGTGGCGGGCGACCAGCTCGGCGAGCGGGCCGACCAGCCGCTCGTGGCGGCCCAACTCCAGCCCCAGTTCGATGTGTTGCCGGGTGGCGCCGAGCACCAGCGCGGCCAGCCGGTCCCGCTGAGCCTGCGCGAACGGCCCGGGAACCCCACCGAGCGGGTCGCCCCCGGGGAGCGCGAGCGCCCGGTCGAGCAGCCGGTCGGCATGGGCCGACTGCCCTGAGGCCCGGGCGTGTTCGGCGGCACCGACGAGTTCCTCGAAGGCGTACAGGTCGACGGATTCCGGCGGAACCCGCAGCGTGATGCCGGTCGGCGCGGACACCAGCGGGCAGTCGGCCCCATCGGACTGCAGTACGCCGCGCAGGCGGGAGAGCAGCGCGCGCAGATTGGTCGCGGCCGAGGCCGGGGCCTCCTCGCCCCACACCGCGTCGAGCAGCTCGCCGCGGCGCACCGGACGCCCCGCGGTCAGCAGCAGAGCGGCGAGCACGGCCTGCTGCTGCGGGCGCCCGAGGTCCAGCGGCCGCCCCTCGCGCCACGCCCGTACGGGCCCCAGCACCGCGAACCGCCACAAGCCCCCACGGCCCGGTTCCGGAATCCCCACAAACACCCCATGACCAGCACAAACCCGGTTACTCGCGAGTCGCAGGCTACCCCAACGACGTGAACGCGACACGAGCGCGCGGGGCCGGCGAGGAGGGTGTACGCGGGTTGTACGCCGCCGGCAACGCCTCTTGTACGCCGGTGCTGGAAGGCTCGTCGGGGTCTCGGTCCGACGACGCACGGGCGATCTCGCAGGCCCGGCGCCCTGAACGGAAAGTCCCAACTTTGAACCTCAAGCGTCACACCAAGCGGGCGTTCGTCACGGGAGCGATGACGGCGGCCGTCATCGGCGGCCTGAGTGTCACCCAGGCCCAGGCGCACACCCAGGTGCGCCCGCACGGCGGCGGTGGCGGCAGCAGCACCACCGTCGAGTACGGCGGCGGCGCGACCCACACCGTCGATCCGCACCACGTCGGCACCCTCCACCTGACCGGCGACGATGGCTCGGGCGGTACCCAGCACGGGCACGGCGGCAGCAGCAGCCAGATGCACCAGCACGGGCCGAACGGCAGCAGCACCACCACGGGGCCGGGCAGCGGCTCCGAGGCGCACCAGCACGGCTCGCACGGCAGCAGCACGACCACCGAGCAGGGGAGCGGTTCCCAGACCCACCAGCACGGCTCCCACAACAGCTCCACCACTGAGCAGGGCAACGGCACCCAGACCCACCAGCACGGGTCCCAGGGCAGCAGCACCCAGACCGAGCACCCGGGCAGCAACACCCACGTCAACGAGCCCGGTCACAGCGGTCACACCGGCCACGGTGGTAGCGGTGGCGTGGGCGAGGCGGCTGGTGTCGGGGGCGCCATCGGGGCCGGTGAGGCCGGGGTCGGCGAGGCCGGAAGCGCGGGCGCGGGCGTGGGGGCCGGGATCGGCGCCGGAATCGCGGGCGGCGTGGTCTCCGGTATCGGCCACGGCGGGCACAACGGTCATGGTGGAGGCGGGACCCAGCACGGTGGTGGCTCCGCCACCCAGACCCAGCACGGGAACGGGGGTGGCTCCACCACGCAGACCCACCACGGCAACGGGGGTGGTGGCTCCGCCAACCAGACCCAGCACGGCAACGGCGGCGGTTCCACCACCGAGACCCAGCCCCTCTCCACCGGTCACACCACCGGTGGGGACACCCACTACTACGGCAACGGTGACGTCACCCATCAGGGCGACGGCAACGTCACCCACCACGGCAACGGCAACGTCACCCACAACGGCACCGGGAACGTGACCCACAACGGCACGGGCGACGTCACCCACAACGGCACCGGCCACGTGACGACCACCGGCCAGGGCAACGGCACCGTGACCCACAACGGCCGCGGCAACGTGAACGTCGGCAACAACAGCACCGGCGACGTGAACGGACACGTCACCCACAACGGCATGGGCAACGTCAGCGTCGGCGACAACAGCAGCGGCACGGTCAACGCCAACGTCGACCACCACGGCATGGGCCACGTCACTGCCGGGAACGCCGACCACGGCGCCGTGCAGAGCCAGACCAACGCCAACATCAACCACACCGGCGAGGGCCACGTCGCGGTCGGCAACAGCTGGAGCGGCACCTACCACGGCCACGTGACCGACGGCGTGCCCTGGCAGGGCAGCGTCAGCACCAACCAGGGCATCGTCCTCAGCAACACCACCCACAACACCCCGCCGAACACCAGCTACCAGCACAGCAACGGCGCGGTGAGCAGCGTTCCCGGCACCAACCCTGCCAGCGGCCCCGGCTTCTCCGGTGCCTCCACCGGCCCCATCGGCCACGACGCCGGTCAGATCGCCGACGCCATGGGCGCCGAGGACGCGGCCAAGGGCGCCGAGACCGCCGCGGCCGGCGGCTGACACACCGAACCATCACTCCTGCCGCCCGCCACGACACACCCCTGAGTCGTGGCGGGCGGCACCCTCCGCCACCTGCCATGCCGCACCGACAACCAGCCCTCCGGAGCCGCCCCATGACGACCCACGCCAAGCGCCGCCGTCCCGCCCGCTACGTCGTGCTCGCCGCCCTCGGCCTGCTGGCGGGCACCGCCTGCCTCGCCACCGTGCACGACCCGGCCCAGGCGACCACCGGCCACCCCGGCCCGACGCGATCGAGCGCCCCCACCCAGGGCAAGTGGATCAGCTTCACGGACAACCACCTGGTCTACGGCCACGACGCCCAGGGCAACCGCATCCCCGACTACTCCTACGCGGGTTACGGGGGCGGCGGCGTCCCGCTGCCGACGAACGTCCCGGTCAAGGCCACCGTCCCCGCCCCGAGCGGTCAGGACGACACCGCCGCCGTCCAGGCCGCGATCAACCAGGTGTCCGCCCTCCCGCCGGGCGCCGACGGCTTCCGCGGCGCGGTCCAACTCGGCCGCGGCACCTACCGGATCGCCGGCACGCTCACCATCACCGCCTCCGGCGTGGTGCTGCGCGGTGCCTCCGCCAACGCGGCCGACACGACGCTCGCGGCGAGCGGCGCCACCTCCCGGATACTGCTGACCGTCGGCGGCAGCTCGGCCTACACCGCGGTCGGTTCACCCCAGGCGGTGACCGACGACTACGTCCCGGTCGGCGGCCAGTCGCTCGACCTCG
This sequence comes from Kitasatospora sp. NPDC048296, assembly GCF_043201815.1. Lineage (NCBI taxonomy): Bacteria > Bacillati > Actinomycetota > Actinomycetes > Kitasatosporales > Streptomycetaceae > Kitasatospora > Kitasatospora sp. NPDC048296. Next base: position 88,331 of record NZ_JBICZB010000021.1, on the reverse strand, counting down.
CCTCCGCGGCGGGGTTCAAGGTCGGCGACGAGATCGTGATCGAGCGCCCGACCACCCAGGCCTGGATCGACGCACTCGGCATGCAGAACGCCTGGCAGCCGAACTGGAGCCTGCGCTCGGAGCGTCGGATCACGGCGGTCAAGGGCAACACCATCACCTTCGACGCCCCGTTGACCACCGCGCTGGAGAAGCAGTACACCAACGCGACCGTCTACCACTACACCTTCCCGCGGATCGACCACGTCGGCCTGGAGAACCTCACCGCGGACGGCCAGGCGATGGCCGCCGACCCCGACTACGCCAAGGATTTCTACAATTCGGGCTTCGCCCAGTTCAACGCCGTCCAGGACGCCTGGGTCCGCAACGTCACCACCCGGCACTTCGGGGACTACGGGGTGGCCTTCCCGAGCGAGCAGAGCCGCCGGATCACCGAGGACCACGTCTCGGCGCTGGACATGCTGACCACCGACAGCTCGGCCCGCTCCTTCGGCTTCCTGCTCGGCGGCCAGCAGAACCTGATCCAGAACTGCGCGCTGACGGCCCCCAAGGTGCACGCCTTCGTGCCGTACAAGCGCACCTCGGGCCCGAACGTCTTCTCCAAGTGCACCGCCACTCAGACGGACGTCAGTTACGACGCCGGCGGTCACGAGCGTTGGGACAGCGGAACGCTCTACGACGAGGTGAACGTCCAGGGCAACCTGCTGATGGTCGACAACGGCGACCGCGGCTCCGGGCACGGCTGGTCGGACGCCAACGCCACCGCCTGGAACTGCACCACCCAGGGCATCGAGGTGCAGAACCCGCCCACCGCCCACAACTGGGCGATCGGCTGCGCCGGCACCGCCCTGGGCGGCACCGACGGGGAACTGCAGTCGCCGGGCAGGGCGGCGGCGCCCGCCAGCCTCTACGACCAGCAGCTCCAGGAGCGGACCGCCGCCGCCCACCAGTAGTCCGGGCTCAGCTGCGGTCGTGGTCCCCGGTCGCGCCGTCGGTGAGTTCGCGCAGGATGTCCATGTGCCCGGCGTGCCGGGCGGTCTCGGTGGTCATGTGGATCAGCACCCAGCGCAGCGACACCGTCCGGCCCGACCAGGAGGTGCCGAGGGAGTCCAGCTCCAGCCGGTCGATCGCCTCGTCGGCGGCGGCCCGGGCGCGGGCGTAGAAGGCCAGCACGTCCGCCGTCGACTCGTGCGGTTCGATCCGCAGGTCGGAGCTCTCGTCGGCGTCGAGGTCGAACGGCAGCGGGCCGGTCTCCAGGCCGAAGGTCTCGCGGAACCAGCCGAGTTCGGCGCCGCCGAGGTGCTTGACCAGCCCCAGCAGGTTCGTCCCCGAGGGCGTCAGCGGCCGGCGCAGCTGCTCGTCGTCCAGGCCCTCGACCTTCCACAGCACCGCGTCGCGGTGCCGGTCGAGGGCCGTGTGCAGGCTTTCCTTCTCACCGCCGGTGAACGGCACGATCTTGACCATGGCCGGGACCGTAGCAGGACCCCGACCCGCACGACGAACGGACGCCGAACCCCCGGAAAGTGCTGTTGTGTTGAATCTTGTGGGTTCCTGATAGGTGCAATATCGTATTGCACCCTCGCCCTGCCCCCCTCGCAGGGCCACTCACCCACTCGGGATGCCCCCACATGCGCAGAACTCCACATCGCGTCGTCGGCATACTCGCCGCCACCGCCCTCGCGGCCTCCGGCCTCAGTGCCGCGGCACTCGCCACCGCCACTCCGGCCGCCGCCCTCGGCAACGGCAACGCCCTGACCCCGCCCATGGGTTGGAACTCGTGGAACAGCATCGGTGCCTACGTCACCGAGGGCGAGATCAAGCAGACCATCGACTTCATGTCGGCCAACGGCCTGGTGCAGGCGGGCTACGACACCGTCACCGTCGACGACGGCTGGTCGATGCGCCACCGAGACGGCCAGAGCACGGACTTCGCCAAGACCGCCGACGGCGCCATGCAGCTCTACGACAACAACGGCAATCCGGTCAGCGGCACCGACGGAGGCGGGAACGACACCACCAGCGGCCACCTGCTCCCGGAGCCCAACCAGTTCCCCGCGCAGACCGTCGACGGCAGGACCGTCAACGGCATCCAGTACCTGGCCTGGTACGCCCACAGCAAGGGCATGAAGTTCGGCCTCTACGCCACCGACACCTACACCACCTGTCAGGGCCACCCCGGCAGCCTCGGCCACGAGAGCACCGACGCCGCCGACTTCGTCTCCTGGGGCGTCGACTTCGTCAAGTACGACGACTGCCCCTACGGCCCCACCATCTACGGTCCCGACGGCTACGCCTACTACCCGCAGGGCGAGGGCAGGGAGCTCACCCAGTCCATCTACGCCCGGACCCAGACCTTCCAGCGCGCCCTCGACGCGGCGACCGGCGCCGCCGGCAAGCCCAAGGTCACGCTCAGCCTGTCCGCGCAGCCCGCGCACACCGGCATCCCCTACCTGCTGAGCGCCGGCGACCCGGCCCGGACCGATCCGCTGATCACGGCCGCCGGCACCCCGCCGCACCAGGCGCCCGGCTACTCGCCCACCGGAATCTGGTGCGGCCAGGTCGCCAACATGTGCCGGATCGGCGGCGACCGGGACAGCGAGCTGGACGGCGTGCTCTACAACGGTCAGCTGCAGACCGCACTGAAGTACCCGGGCAACGTCCACCCCGGCAGCTGGAACGACCTGGACATGATGTTCGCCGGCTGGCAGGACCCGTACGGAGTCTGGGGCGTCACCGACACCTCCAAGGGCAACAAGCCCTTCACGGACGACGAGTCGCGCACCGAACTGTCCGTCCTGTCGATGATGGCGGCCCCGCTCATCTCCGGCGCCGACCTGCGCACCGCCGCCGACTCGCAGCACACCGCGAACGGCTACACCTGGTCCACCGGCATCAGCTCCTCCGCGCTGTCGCTCCTCAAGAACCGCGACATGATCGCCGTCGATCAGGACAGCCTCGCCAAGCCCGCCACCCTGGTCGGCAACCCGCCCTCCTCCCCGACCGCCCCCGTGGTCCTCAAGCGCCAGCTCGCCAACGGCGACATGGCGGTGGCGCTGATCAACCAGGACCCGAACAACTGGGCCATGATCAGCGCGAGCTTCGCCGACCTCGGCCTGACCGGCTCCGGCTACGGCTACCGGGAGCTGTGGACGGGCGCCACCGGCACCGCCACCGGCTCCGTCGGCGGCAACTGGATCCCCGCGCACGGCGTCGCGCTCTACCGGATCGCCGGCGCGGGCAGCGGCACGAGTGGTGGCAGCGGAGGCGGCCGGCCGGGCGTCGTCGGCGACGGCAAGTACCACGCGATCAGCGCGGGCGGCACCTCGGGCCAGGCGCTCGAAGTCCAGGGCGGCTGCTACGCGCCCGTCGGCGGCAACTCCGACATCAACGCCTACCAGAGCGGCAACGCCGCCCAGCAGTGGATGTTCACGCCCAACGCGGACGGCACCGTGACGATCACCGACAACTGCTACACGGCGGCCCAGACGCACACCGTGCTCGCCGGCGGCGGCGGGGTCGGCAGCGCCTACCTGCTCAATCCCACGCCCGGCAATCCCTGGCAGAAGTGGAAGGTCACCCAGAACAGCAGTGGCGCGCTCACCGTCACCAACGTCGGCAACGGCCTGACACTGGACGTCGCCGGCACCGCGGCGGGCTCCACGGGCATGACCAACCCGGCCAACCCGGCCGCCGCCGGTCAGAGCTGGACCGTCCTGTCCTGACAACGTTCGCGAACCGCCGCCGGGAGGCCACCCGCCTCCCGGCGGCGGTTCGCCTCTTCCGTCACGGCTCGCCCCGGTCGGCACGGCGAAGGGCCCCGGCCGGTCGATGTCGACCGGCCGGGGCCCGGGTGTCGCTACTCGTCGCCGCTCAGCCGCTCAGCCGCTCAGCCACTCAGCTCTGGGTGAAGCCCGTGAAATCGGCCTCGCCACTGGTGCCCGTGCTGTGCGAGGTGGTGAACAGCCCGACGTCCTGGAGGGCGGCCGCTCCCGGGACGGTGGCCTGGCCGACCTTCGTCCAGGTGCTCCCGTCGGTGGAGTAGTAGCCGGTGTAGGTCGAGCCGTCGCGCACCAGCTTCAGCCAGCTCGGATAGCTCGCGGATCCCGAACCCTGGTTCGCCGGGGCGCTGTTGGAGTCCAGCTTGCCGTCGCCGTCGCTGTCCCACTGAAGCACGTAGCCCTTGCCCGGCGCCTCGGCGAGGATGAGGTACCCGGTCGACCGGCCCGGCTCGGTGATGTCGTTGCGCACCATGATCCCGGCCTTGGCCCAGTCGCTGGTCGGCGCCTGCGCGGTGAGCTTCACGACCGTGGTGGAGCCGTCGTGTTCGGCGCCCGGCCGGTAGACGGCGCTGTACTCGTCGACGTCGTAGTAGAGGTCGGCGCCCGCGCCGTCGATGGCCAAGGTCCCGTCCTGCGCGCCGAAGACGGCGGTGGTGTCGGTGAAGGTCCGGTACGGCGCCTGCACGGGTGCGGCCAGGACGACCGGCGTGGGCGCGGCGACGCTCTGCGGGCCGCCCGGTCCGTGCGCGGTGGCGGTGCCGGTGAGGGTGGCCCGGGTGATCGGCGTCGGCAGCTTCGCCGGGACGGTCACGCGGAACGTGGCCTCCGCGTGGCCGCCGGCCGGCACGTGTCCGACCCGGGTCCCCGACAGGGGCGCGACCGTCCATCCGGCCGGGACGTCCAGTCCGAGCACGACGTCGTTCGCGGACTGGGCGCCGTTGTTGGTGAAGGCCGTGGTGACCGTGGCCGAGCCGCCCGGAGTGAGGTCGGGCACCTTGGTGTCGAGGACGAGGTCCGGGTGGTGCCCGCCCGGGTGGTCGGTCGGGGTGACCCGGTACATGACGGCGCCGTGGCCCGGCACGGTGGAGCTGATCGTCCCGGAGGTCTCGCCGTCGGTGTGCTCCCACAGGTCCCGCAGGAGGTACCCCTTGGCCTGCGGCAGGCCGACCGCGGCCGCGGTGGTCGAGATCACCGTGGGCTGGGTGTTCTCGTTGAACAGCGTGACGGCGACGCTGCCGTCGGCGAGCGGCTTGGCCAGGACGTCCAGGCCCGCGGCCATGCTCACCGGCCGTCCCTGCTTGCCGAGCCGGTCCTGGTCGACGGCGATGACCTCGGTGTTGCCGTAGATCGCGAGGGTGTCGGCGCTCGCCTTGCGCAGATCGGTGCCGGCGATCAACGGGGCCGCCATCTCCGACCAGAGCGAGAAGTGGGCGCGGTCCTCGGTCGCCGTCATGCCGTTGCCGACCTCCAGCATGTCCGGGTCGTTCCAGCCGCCCGGCCCCGCGGCGTCGGCGAGCTTGGCGTTCGCGTGGAAGATGTCCAGCATCCGGCCGAACGAGGCGTCGATGTCCCCCGTGGTGCGCCAGAGTTGGCCGACCGTGCCACCCCAGGTCCACACGCTGTCCAGGCCCCAGTTGCAGAGGCTGTAGACGATCGGGCGGCCGGCCTTCGCCAGGGCGTCGCCCATCGCGCGGTAGCGCTGCTGGGACGGTATGCCCTGGTTGTAGCAGTTGTCGTACTTGAGGTAGTCGACGCCCCAGGAGGCGAAGGAGCTCGCGTCCTGCTGCTCGTGGCCGAGGCTGCCGGGGAAGCCCGCACAGGTCAGTGTGCCGGCGCTCTCGTAGATGCCGAGCTTGAGGCCCTTGGCGTGCACGTAGGCGGCCACGCCGGTGATCCCGTGGGGGAATTTGACCGGGTCGGGGACGAGCCTCCCCTCGGCGTCGCGGGCCTTGCCCATCCAGCAGTCGTCGATGTTGACGTACTGGTAGCCCGCGGCCCGGAGGCCGGAGGAGACCAGCTTGTCGGCGGTCTGCTCGACCAGCTGCTCGTCGACGTCGCAGCCGAACGCGTTCCAGTCGTTCCAGCCCATCGGCGGGGTGGGGACCAGTACGGCGCCGGACGAGTCGGCGGCCGCGGCGGGGGTGCCGGCGAGGGGGACAGCGGCGAGCGGCACCGCTGCCAGCGAGGCCGCGAGTAACGCGGCCCACGTCTTGCGCATCGTGTCTCCTGGGTCCGGAGGGGGTTGCGGACGGTGGTGCAGGAACTGGCACCCTGCGCAGGGCGGGGGAAAGCGAACCAAATCAAACAGAGATAGTCAACACTCAACGCAATCAGACGGATATCAACGTGCTGTGGGGTCCTGGTCATCGAGTGGCTGGAAGTTTCCGCCCATGCCGACGGAGCCCACGGCGTCGGTGGTCACGACGTGGTGGGCTCCGGCGGTGCGGTGGGCGGGGTCCGGGTCAGCCGAGCGGGGCGTCCCGGAGTCGGGCGGCGGCCTGCTCCGGGCTCACATCGGTGACGAACGCGTCCAGACCGGATTCCACGCCGGCCAGGTACTTGAGCTTGCCGGGCGCCCGTCGGATGGTGAACAGCTCCAGGTGGAGCGCGAGTTCGTCGCCGCCGGTGTCGGGCGCCTGGTGCCAGGCCGAGATGTACGGGGTCCGGTTGGGTGCCGCGCCGGGCGCGGCGGGGAACAGCGCGTCGAAGCGGCGCAGCAGGTCCAGGTAGAGGCCGGGGAACTCGGCGCGCTCGGCCTCGGTGAGCGCGGTGAGGTCGCGCACCCGCCGGTGGGGGTAGAGGTGGACCTCGTAGGGCCAGCGGGCGGCGAACGGGACGAAGGCGGTCCAGTGCCCGCCTTGGAGCACCAGCCGCTCGGGGGAGTTCCGTTCGGCGGCGAGCAGGTCCTCGAAGAGGTTCCGGCCGGTGCGGGCCCGGTGCGCCTCGGCCCGGGCGATCATCCGGGCGGTGCGGGAGGGGACGAAGGGGAAGGCGTAGATCTGGCCGTGCGGGTGAGCGAGCGTGACCCCGATCTCCTCGCCGCGGTTCTCGAAGCAGTACACCTGCCGCACGCCGGGCAGGGCGGACAGTTCCGCCGTGCGGTCCGTCCAGGCGTCCAGCACGAGGCGCGCCCCGGGCTCGTCCAGGTCGGCGAAGGAGGCGTCGTGGTCGGAGGTGAAGCAGACCACCTCGCAGCGGCCGTCGCCGGGCCGCAGGGTGTGCAGGGGCGCGTCCCGGGCCGCGACGTGCTCGGCGGAGCCGGTGGCGAGCGAGGGGAAGCGGTTCTCGAACACCGCGACCTCGTAGTCGGCGGCCGGAATCTCGCTGAGCCGCCCGTCCCGGGAGGGGCACAGCGGGCACTCGCCGGCCGGCGGGTGGTAGGTGCGCTGCTGACGGTGCGCCGCCACCGTCACCCACTCGCCGAGCACCGGGTCGAGCCGGATCTCGGAGAGGCTCGCGGTCGGCCCGAGCGGCCGCTCGTCCGGGACATCGCGGAGCGCACCGGGCTCCTGGTCGAAGTAGACGAGTTCGCGGCCGTCGGCCAACGTGGTGGCGGTTCTGTGCACCGCTGTACTCCTTACGCGTGGGACGTCGCCCCGGCAGTTTTCGAGCTCCAACAGATTCAAACAGAGACGATCGCTTGTCAACAACCATTGTTGCTGGTGACGGGTGTTCCGGACTGCCAACTCGACCCGACTGAACATGGCCATCGCGGGTGTTGACCCTAAGGGCAGTGGTGTTTGATTATGTCGGAATTCACTCCCGCTCGCTGATGGACACCGCCGGCGGGAACCAACCCCGCTCGCACCAGGCATGGAGCTGAACAGATGATCGACGAGGCCGCCACCGACTTCGAGGCCGTCCACGGGGCACGGCCGAGCGGCGTTTGGGCCGCTCCGGGCCGGGTGAACCTGATCGGCGAGCACACCGACTACAACGACGGCTTCGTCCTGCCGATCGCCCTACCGCACACCACCCGGGTCGCCGCCCGCCGCCGCGAGGACGGACGGCTGCGGCTGTACAGCGCCCAAGGCGACGGCACGGTCACCGACCTCGCGCTGGACGGCCTGGCACCCGGCGTCGTCGCCAGCTGGGCCGGCTACCCGGCCGGGGTCTTCTGGGCGCTCGCCGAGGCGGGCCACCCCGTCGGCGGCGCCGACCTGCTCGTCGACAGCGACGTGCCCGCCGGCGCCGGCCTCTCCTCCTCGGCCGCCCTGGAGTGCGCCACGGCCGCCGCCCTGAACGACCTGTACGACCTCGGCCTGACCGCGCCGGAACTCGCCCTGCTCGCCCAGCGGGCCGAGAACGCCTTCGTCGGCGTGCCCTGCGGTGTGATGGACCAGATGGCCTCCGCCTGCTGCACGGACGGCACCGCGCTGTTCCTGGACACCCGGACGATGGAGCAGCGGCACGTCCCGTTCGACCTCGCGGCGGCCGGCCTGCGGCTGCTGGTGATCGACACCCGGGTCAAGCACGACCTCGGCGACGGCGCCTACGCGGCCCTGCGAGCCGGCTGCGAGCGCGCCGCCGGCCTGATCGGGCTGCCCGCGCTGCGCGACCTCCCGGCCGCCGCCCTGGCCCCGGCCCTGGACCGGCTGCCCGAGGAGCTCCGGCCGCTGGTACGGCATGTGGTGACCGAGAACGGGCGCGTGCTGGAGACGGTCGACCACCTGGGCCAGGGTGAGATCGCCGCGCTGGGCCCGATCCTGACGGCCGGACACGCCTCGCTGCGCGACGACTTCCGGGTCTCCTGCCAGGAGACGGACCTCGCGGTGGAGGCCGCCGTCGCGGCCGGGGCGCTGGGTGCCCGGATGACCGGCGGGGGCTTCGGCGGGTCGGTCGTCGCCCTGGTCGAGGCCGCGCGCGTGGCGGGGGTGTCGGAGGCGGTCGAGGCGGCCTTCCGCTCGGCGGGCTTCGCCGCACCGGTGACCTTCACCGCCGTGCCCTCGGCGGGCGCCCGGCGGGTGGGCTGACCCGGCCGGCCGCTCAGCCGGCCGCCGGGACGACGACGAGCTCGCCGACCGCCTCGGCGATCACCTCGCGGGCGGTCGCCGGGAGGGCGTCGTCGGTGACGAAGCAGTCGACCTCCGCCAGGGTCGCGAAGCTGCTCAGCCCGACCACGCCCCACTTGGTGTGGTCCGCGACCACGACGGTGCGGCGCGCCGAGGCGATCAGGGCCCGATTGGTCTGCGCCTCGGCCAGGTTGGGCGTGGTGAGGCCGGCCTGCTCGCTGACCCCGTGCACGCCGAGGATCAGCAGGTCCACGTGCAGCGAACGGATCGTCTGGTCGGCCAGCGCCCCCACCAGGGCCGCCGAGCGGGTGGGGGACCCACCGGTCAACAGCAGCGACGGGACGGTCTCCTTCCCGTCGCTCCCGGCCGCCCACAGCAGGTCCGCGATCCGCAGCGAGTTGGTCACCACCGTCAGCTCCGGGACCTCCAGCAGCCGGGCGGCGACCGCGTAGGTCGTGGTTCCGGCCGAGAGGGCCACCACGCTGCCCGGCTCCACCAGCTTCACCGCGGCGTCCGCGAGCGCGGCCTTGGTGCCCTCCTCCAGCGCGGACTTGGCGTCGAAGCCGGGTTCGAAGGTGCTCGCCGTCCCGGTCGCGACCGCCCCGCCGTGCACCTTCTCCACGGCGCCCTGGCGAGCCAGCGCGTCGAGGTCCCGGCGGATGGTCATGTCGGACACGCCGAACTGCTCGACCAGCTCGGCGACCCGGACCGCGCCGGCCCGGCGGATCGCCTCCAGGATCAGCGCCTGGCGCTGGGCGGCGAGCAACGTCTGGTCAGCCACGGAGGACCTTTCGATCGAACGAGCACGTGCGGCTTGTGCGTTCTCGTGGGCGACCGGGAACGCGGCTGGGTTCTGCGGGAGTCATTATCCCAGGGCCGGCGGGCCACCTGTCTCCCCGGTACCCCGGTACCCGGGAACTCCGGTACCCGGTCGGCGAAAGGAGCCGCCGGTGCCGCGGACGCTCGCGGCACCGGCGGTCCGGTGGCGGTCCGGCCGACCTCCACGGCCGGGGGGGGCCGGGGGGGGGCGGGGCCCCCCCCCCCGCGGGGGGGGCGGGGGGGGGGCCCGCCCCCCCCCCCGGGCGGGCGGCGGGGGGGGGCCCGGGCCCCCCCCGCGGCAGCCGGCGGGCGTCAGGCGGGCAGGCCGACCGCGCGTTCGCGGTTGCGGCGCTGCTGGATGACGACGGCGGCGACCAGCAGGGTGCCCTGGGCGACGTTCTGCCAGAAGGCGTTGATGCCCTGGACGGTGAGGCCGTTCTGCAGTGCGCCGAGCAGCGCGACGGCGAGCAGGGTGCCGCCGATGCCGCCCTTGCCGCCCTTGAGGGCGCAGCCGCCGAGGGCGGCCGCGGTGATCGACTGCAGCTCCAGGCCCTCGCTCCCGGAGACGGGCTGGCCGCTGCCGGTGCGGGCGGTGAGCAGCACGCCCGCGAGGGCGGCGACGGTGCCGGAGAGGGCGTAGGCGGCGATCAGGTACTTGTTGAGGTTGATGCCGGCCAGGCGGGCGGCGGTGTCGTTGCCGCCGATGGCGTAGATGTTGCGGCCGATGTCGGTGTACGTGAGCAGGGCGTGCACGGCGACGGCGGTGAGGATCAGCAGCCAGACCATGGTGGGCAGGCCGGCGATCTTCCCTCGGCTGAGGAAGACGAAGACCGGGTCGTTGAGCACGTAGCCCTGGGCCCGGCCGTCCGAGACGAGCTGGGCGACGCCCTTGTAGGCGGCCAGTCCGGCGAGGGTGGCGATGGTGGGGTTGACCCGGCCGTAGACGATGACCACGCCGTTGAACAGGCCGATGCCGGCGCCGATGGCGAGGGCGGCGCCGATCCCGAGGTAGGGGTTGGCGCCGGTGGAGGTGAAGACCATGGCGCTGGTGACGGAGGCCAGGCCGGCCTGGGAGCCGACCGAGATGTCGAGGCCGCCGCAGATGATCACGACGGTCTGGACGACGGCCAGCAGGCCGGAGATGGTCGCGGCCTCGGCGATGACCTGGATGTTGTCCCAGCCGACGAAGTTCGGGTTGAGCCAGCCGAACAGGGCGACGACGGCCACGAGGGCGCCGATCAGGCTGAGGTTCTGGCCGCCGACCGCGGCGAGCAGGGCGCGCGGGCCACCGGACCGGGCGGGCAGGGCTCCGGCGTCCGGCACCGGGGCGGTCGGGGGCGTGACGGTGGTCATCGGGTCTCTCCGGTCTGGGCAGGGGTGGTGGTGGCGAGGTCGTCGGCCATGGCGAGGGCGAGGACGGCCTCTTCCGTCGCCTGCTCGCGGGTGAGCTCGCCGGTGGTGCGGCCGTTCTGCATCACCACGACCCGGTCGGCGAGGCCGAGCACTTCGGGCAGTTCGGAGGAGATGACCAGGACGGCGGTGCCCTCGCGGGCGAGGTCGGCGATGATCTGGTAGATCTCGGCCTTGGCGCCGATGTCGACGCCGCGGGTGGGTTCGTCGAGGATCAGCAGGTCGGGCCTGCGGGCGAGCCAGCGAGCCAGGACGACCTTCTGCTGGTTGCCGCCGGACAGGGTGCGGACCTCCGCCTCGACGGAGGGCGCGCGGACCCGCAGCCGGTCGGCGTACTCCTGGGCGAGGTCCTTCTCCTGCCGGCGCTTGACGAACCGCCACCGGCTGAGCCGGCGCAGGCTGACCAGCGAGGTGTTGTCCCGGATCGTGCGCTGCAGGAACAGCGCCTGGGCCTTGCGCTCCTCGGGGGCCAGGCCGATGCCGGCGGCGATGGCGGCGCGGGGGTTCCTCAGTCGCAGGACTTCGCCGTTGAGGGCCACCGTGCCGGAGCGGATCGGGACGTCGCCGGCCAGGGCGAGGGCGAGTTCGGAGCGTCCGGCGCCGATCAGGCCGGCCAGCGCGACGACCTCGCCGGCCCGGACCTGCAGACTGATGCCGCGCACGTCGTCGGTGGTGACGTCGTCGACGTCCAGGACGACGCGGTCGGTGGCGACCTGCTGGCGGACGAACAGCGAGGACAGGTCGCGGCCGACCATGAGCCGGACGAGCTCGCTCTCGCTGGTGGTGGCGGCCTGGACCACGCCGGCCACCCGGCCGTCGCGCAGCACGGCGATGCGGTCGGCGAGCTGGAAGATCTCCTTCATCCGGTGGGAGACGTAGATGACCGCGATGCCCTCGTCGCGCAGGCGTCCGATCAGGGCGAACAGGGCCTCGACCTCGTGCTCGGAGAGCGAGGAGGTGGGCTCGTCGAAGGCGATCGCGCGCGGCGGGACCGCGCCGGTCAGGGCCCGCATGATCTCGACCAACTGGCGTTGGGCGGCCGTGAGTTCGGAGCCGAGGAGGTCGGGGTCCAGGACCTTGTCGAAGCCGAGGCGCCGCAGGTCGGCGACGATCCGGCGGCGCAGCCCGGTGCGGTCCAGGCGGCGCAGCCGGGTGCGGGGCAGCGAGCCGGCGTAGACGTTCTCGGCGACCGGGACGTGCGGGATGATCTCGGGTTCCTGCGGGATGATCCGGATCCCGGCGCGGCGGGCGTCCTGCGGGGAGTGCAGGTCCAGGGTCCGGCCGTCGAGCAGGACGCGTCCGTCGGTGGGGAGGTGGTCGCCGGTGAGGATGCGCAGCAGGGTCGACTTGCCGGCGCCGTTCTCGCCCATCAGGGCGGTGACCTGGCCGGGCGGAAAGGTGAGGGTGACGTCCGTCAGCGCCTGGACGGTGCCGAAGCGCTTGGACACCCCCTCGGCGCTCAGGCCGGCGGAGCCGTCCGGTGGCGGGAGGGGCGAGGAATCAGGTGGGGTCATCGGGGCCTCGTTGGCGGTGCGGTACGGACGGTCTTCGGGAGCGTCAGGGGTGCGGCGGGGCCGGCGGCGGCCTGCCGCACCGCCGGCTCGGCGCGACGTCGGGTGCGGCGTCAGCTGCAGGACACGCCCGCGGACTGCCAGGTCGCGGCGTCGACCATCTTGGTCGGGGCGAAGGCCTCCTTGGGGAAGTCCTTGCCGTTCTTGAGCTTGTCGAACATCGTCTGCACCGACAGGGCGCCGACGTCCTTGCCGTTGATGAACAGGGCGGCCTTCATGCCGGAGGGCTTGCCGGAGGCCCAGTCCTTGCACGCCAGGTAGGCGCCCAGACCGACGCCGTCGATGTCGTCGGGGCTGATCCCGGCGTTCTGCAGGGCGGTGACGGCGCCCTGGACGTTCTCGTCGTTGCAGCCCCACGCCACCCAGTGCTTGACGCCGGGGTTGGCGGTGATGGTGGCGGCCACCTTGTCCTGCGCGCCGGTCGGGGTGTTGTCGGTGGCCACGTCGATGCTCTGCACGCCCGGCACGGCCTGGTCGAAGGCGGTCTTGGCGGCCTTGACCCGGTCGCCGCAGACGGTCACGTCCTGCTTCCAGGCGGAGAGGATCCGGGTGTCGGCCGGGTTCCAGCCGGCCTTCTTGAACTCCTCCGCGGCGCGCTGGCCGACTTGCTGACCCATCTGCTGGCCGGAGAAGCCGATCCGGGGCACCAGGTCGCCCGCGGCGCACTGCGCCGGGGAGGGGCCGCTCGCGCAGACCTGGTCGTCGGAGGTGAGCAGGGCGGCCTTGGCGTCCCGGGCCGTCTGGACGACCTGCGGGCCGACCGCCGGGTCCGGGACCACGATGATCAGGCCGTTGCTCTTCTGCGCGATCGCGGCCTGCACCTCGCTGACCGTCTTGTTGGCGTCGTCGCCGAGGTTCACGACCTTCAGGTCGGCGCCCAGTTCGGCCGCCTTGGCCTTGGCGCCCGCGGCCTCGTCCACGAAGTACTGCTGGTCGCCCTGCTTCTGCAGGTAGGTGATCGAGACCTTGCCGGACACCGGGGCCACCGAGGCGTTGGCGCCGGAGGAGGAGGTCTGTCCGGTGGAACAGGCCGTCAGACCGAAGGCGGTGACCAGGCTCAGCGCGGCGAGCGAGGCCAGGCGGCCACGGGGGGAGAGGTGCATGCTGGGGCTCCTGAGGGTGGGGGTCGATCAGCCAGTAGCAACAGAATCAATCAGAAAGCATCGCAATCAAACGCGATGGAGCAAAAGGAAACGCCCGGCTCAGGCCTGAGTCAAGCTCAGGTTTGCCTCTGGGGCGGTTTCGAAACCGTCTCGTTATGCCCGCCGGTCCTCGCGGGCGCGCTGCGCACTCCATCGGGCTCCTGGCGGTCGTCCTGGTCAGGAGCGGTCAACGGGGGAGCGCTCGACGGCATCCACCTACCGGTCGATAGGTAGGTAGGTGCTCATGACAGCTTCGGGGAAAGCCGGGGCAGCGTCAATGGTCACGGCACCCAGGCGTGTTGGGTTGCCGCGATGATGTGTGGATCGATGATCCCGGGTTGTTGATTGGTGTTGGAAGTCGGGACGCACGGGACCGGGCGGGGACGCACGCGGGCCCCCGGACCGTCAGGAGCGGTCCGGGGGCCCGAAGTGCGGCGGGCGGACGGTCAGATGACCGTCTCGGCCTCCAGGTAGCGGTCCTGGGGGACGGTCTTCAGCTCGGCGACCGCCTCGGCCAGCGGCACCAGGTTGATGTTGGTGCCCTGCAGTGCGGTGATGTGCCCGAAGGCACCCTTGTGGACGGCCTCGACGGCGTGCCAGCCGAACCGGGTGGCGAGCACCCGGTCGTAGGCGGTCGGGGTGCCGCCGCGCTGGGTGTGGCCGAGGATCACCGGACGGGCCTCCTTGCCGAGGCGGTGCTCCAGCTCGCGGGAGAGCTGGGTGGCGATGCCGGTGAAGCGCTCGTGGCCGTAGATGTCCTTGCTGCCCTCCTCCCAGTGCATGGTGCCGGGCTCGGGCTTGGCGCCCTCGGCGCAGACCACGATGGCGAACTTCTTCTGGCGGTCGAAGCGCTCGCGGACGACGGCGGTGAGCTTCTCGATGTGGAACGGGCGTTCCGGGACGACGATGGCGTGGGCGCCGGCCGCCATGCCCGCGTTCAGCGCGATCCAGCCGGTGTGTCGGCCCATGACCTCGACGACCATGACCCGCTGGTGGGACTCGGCGGTGGTCTTCAGCCGGTCCAGCGCCTCGGTGGCGACCGAGACGGCGGTGTCGAAGCCGAAGGTCACGTCGGTGGCGGCGATGTCGTTGTCGATGGTCTTCGGCACGCCGACGATCGGCAGGCCCGCGTCGCTCATCAGCTTGGCGGCCTTAAGGGTGCCCTCGCCGCCGATCGGGATCACCGCGTCCAGGCCGAGGTCGGAGCAGTACTTCTTGGCCCGCTCCACGCCGTCCCGCAGGTGGCTCGGCTGCACCCGGGAGGACCCGAGGATGGTGCCGCCCTGGGCAAGGATGCCGCTCACCGAGTCCAGGGTCAGGGGGCGGTGGTGGCCCTCCAGGAAACCGCGCCAACCGTCCTCGAACCCGATGATCTCGTCGCCGTGGTCGACCACCCCCCGGTGCACCACAGAACGGATCACCGCGTTCAGGCCGGGGCAGTCACCGCCGCTGGTCAGCACTCCGATACGCATTAGCTTTGCAACTCCCGAGCAGAACCGAGGAACGGCCGGACTACAGGCTGGGACGACGAGCCGACACCGTAACGAGGCGCTCCGACGCCGGGATGGCGGGGAGGTGGCCGCGAGGTGTTGGACCGGCCGATCCGGACAGAACGTCCGAAAACGGCCGCGAAGTCGAGCATACGGCCCCTGGTCCGGCCGGGCAGGAGCCGACGCGGGAGCGGCGCCGTCGGCGCCCCCGCGCGGAATTGCAGCCTGCTGCCGAGGAGGGTGTGCAGCCGGCAGCCCCATTGTCGTACGTCCGGGGCCGCCCGTGGGCCGGGTGACCGCATGGCGGGCACCCGGCGGGGCGTACCGGGGTACTACGAGGGGCGCGTCGTGGCGGCGATGCGCTCGGCGCGCAGCGCGTCGTACCAGGTGGTGTCGGCCGGCGGCAGGGCGTTGACGTCCAGTGCCAGCCTGATCAGCATGTCGGCCACGGCGGGGTTGCGGGCCAGCACCGGGCCGTGCAGGTAGGTGCCGAAGACGGTGTCCCGCCAGGCGCCCTCGGTGCCGTCGCCGGTGCCGTTGCCCCGGCCGACCGTGACGGTCGCGAAGGGCTGGACGCCCTGGCCGAGGTGGGTCACGCCCTGGTGGTTCTCGAAGCCGGTCAGCTGCGGCAGGCCGAGCTGCGGGTTCACGTCCGCCAGCACGTCGCCGACGCAGCGTGCGCCCTCGCCGCGCGCCGTCCAGACGTCCAGCAGGCCCAGGCCCGGCTCGCGCTCGCCGAGGTCGTTGATGAACTCGTGGCCCATGATCTGGAAACCGGCGCAGACGCCGAAGATGATCGCGCCGTTCTCGGCGGCCCGCACCAGGCCGCTGTCGGCGCGCAGCCGCTCGGCGGCCAGCCGCTGGGGGCGGTCCTCGCCGCCGCCGATCAGGTAGATGTCCCCGCTGGTGGGGATCGCCTGGTCGGAGCGGACGTCGATCCGGGTCACGTTGAGATGGCGCTGGCGGGCCCGGCGCTCCACGACCAGGGCGTTGCCCCGGTCGCCGTAGGTGCTGAGCAGGTCCGGGTAGACCCAGACCACGCGCAGGCTGCTCTCACTCATCCTCGAAGGCCTTCCGTCACGAAAAGACTGGTGTGCGGGCGCGGCATCAGCCGGCCACGACCTTCCGCAGCTGCTGGAAGGCGGTGTAGTTGGCGATGGCCTCGATCCGGCCGGGCGGGGCCATCCGGACGGCCTGCTCCAGGGTGTCCACCACGTGGAACTGCAGCCCGGCGACCTCCAGGCGGACGGCCAGGTCCAGCTTGCGCTGGCCCATCACGAAGATGGGGTGGCCGGCCAGGCGCTCGTAGTCGACGTCCCACAGCCAGGAGGTGTCGGTGCCGTCGGCGTCGAGGGCGTTGACGGAGAGGATCACCGGGGCCGGCGGGCCGTCGATCAGCGAGAAGGTCTCCAGCCAGCCGGCCGGGTTCTTGGCCAGCAGCAGCCTGATGTCCCGGCCCTGGTACTGGACCACGTCGTAGCGGCCGGCCACGGCGGTCACCGAGCGCATCCGCTCCAGCGCGACCTGCGGGGAGACGCCGAACACGGCGGCGACGGCGGCCGAGCTGGTGGCGTTGGCCAGGTTGGCCCGGCCGGGCAGCTGCAGCTGGATCGGCCAGGCGCCGCGCTGCGGGTCGATCACGTGGGTGCCCTGGAGCGCCCAGTGCGGGTTGGGGCGTCGGAAACCGCAGTCCTGGCAGAACCAGTCGTCGCCGGGGCGCTGCATCACACCGCCGCACGCGGGGCAGGACCAGGCGTCCTCCTTCCAGGCCTGTCCGGCGGCCACCCAGACCACCTTCTTGCAGGAGGAGGCGGCCCAGGTCACCAGCGGGTCGTCGGCGTTGGCGATGACCACGGCCTCGGTGTCCTGCAGGCCCTCGCGCCACTTCTCCGCCATCATGCGGGTCTCGGCGGCGCGGTCGAGCTGGTCGCGGGAGAGGTTGAGCAGGGCGATCGCCTTGGGGCGGGTGTCGCGGGCGACGGTCGCCAGGTACTTCTCGTCGACCTCGATCACGCCGAAGCGGGCTTCGCTGCCGCCGGCCAGGGCGGAGGTGATGCCGGCCGGCATGTTGGCGCCCAGGGCGTTGGAGACCACCGGGCCGGCGGCGCGCAGCGCCTCGGCGATCAGGCGGGTGGTGGTGGTCTTGCCGTTGGTCGCGCTGACCAGGACGACGTCCAGGTGGTCGGCGAGGGTGGCGAGCAGATCGGGGTCGAGCCTGAGGGCGACCTTGCCGCCGATCACCGAGCCGCTTCCGCGTCCGGCCTTGCGCGACACGGCGGCGGCGACCCGACCGGCCGTGACCGCGATCTTGGCGCGGGCCGGCAGCGAGGCGTCGCGTGCGCCTGTGGGCTCCGATTCGGTGCCTGCCATGCTCAGTGGTTCCTCCTTGCTGCGGCACCACCCGTGGCCGGATAACAGGCCGTCGGGCGGCGGGGACGGGGTCAGCCTACCGACTCCGTCGCCCGACCGGACGACCCGGACCCCGTGCCGCCTGCTGCGACACGGGCGCGGGGGCCACTGACGGTCCGTCAAGGAGGGCGGTGTACGGAGGGACCCTTCGTTCCCGGGGGGACGCTCCGCGGCCGTCGCCGGGTTCCCGGGATGCTTGGTAAGGATGTAGTGAAGAAATGATCAGCGGCCCGGTGCGGGGGTGGGCGTGGGGGCCGGTGCGGGGGCGGTTCCGGCGGCCAGGGTGGCGGTGATCACCAAGGTGCCGTCCTCGGCGCGGAAGTCCAGCGGCGCGGCCAGTCGGCGCATCGCGGCGATCAGCGCGGCGTTCGCGGCCTGGGTCACCGCGTACACCGTCCCGATCCCGGCCGCCCGGGCCGCCGCGGTCAGCCGCAGCAGCAGGGCCAGGCCCAGTCCGTGCCGCTGCCAGGCGTCCTCGACCAGCACGGCGAGCTCCGCCTCGCCGTCGTCCCACATCAGGTGCCCGAGGGCGAGCAGCCGCCCGTCGGGGGCGGTCACGGCGAGGCTGCGGCCGTGCCGGGCGTCCAGCAGGTGGTCCAGGTAGCGGCCGGCGTCGCGGACCGGCCCGTGGTAGCGCAGCCGCAGTGCGGTGGGGGAGCAGCGGCCGTGCATCGCGAGGGCCGCCGCCTTGTCCGCCGGCCCGGCGGGGCGCAGCTGCAGCTCGGTCCCGTCCGGCAGGGACAGCCGGGACACCTCCTGCGCGGCCTGGGCGCTCGAACGGGCCGGGGCGTCCGGACGGGCCGGCGCCGGGTGCGGACGGGCCTGCCGGTACGGGCCGCCGGTGAGCGCGGGCAGCCGGGCGGCCTGGCCGTCGGGCGCCGCGCACCTGCGGTCGGACCTGCGGAAAGGCCGGTGCCAGAGCCGTTCGGAGCCAGTGCGTGATGCCGTCATGGAGGCGACGCTACCGACGGCGCGCTTCCGGCCGGTTACGTGATCGTGAACGCACTGATGCCCGGGGCGCAGGCGGACCCCGGGCCGGGACGACCCCGTCAGAGGTCCGGACCGGCGCCTCATGCGGTCGGGACAGAGTGACCGCGCACCGACCGCGCATCGACCGCGCACTGACCGGACACGCTCACGGACGGCCCAGGATCCGTGATCGCGGGAGCCCCTTCGGATAGGGATGGCTCGGCTTTTCGCCGAACCCACCTCGACTCGAAGGGGCTCTGCCGTGTTCACCAGGAACTCCGCACTGGCCACCGCCTGTTGCGCCCTGCTGCTGGCCGTACCGCTCGCCCTCGCCCAGTCGGCCGCCGCCGACAGCATCAGCAGTACCAGCAACAACGGTCCCAGGACCCCGGAGGAGGCCGCCACCTGCAAGGCCGTGACCGGCGCCCTGCTCGGGGGCTTCGGCAGCATGCTGGGCAACGCCGTGTGCGTCGTCCAGCCGCCGAGCAACGGCTGAGCCCCGGTCCTCGTCGAACCGGCGGCGGGTGCGTCCTCGGGCGCCCGTCGCCGTCGGTCCCGGCGGTTTCAGGCGATCCGGGTCGGGGCGTCCTCGACGGTGTGGCCGGTGGCGGTGAGCAGGGTGGTGAGGGCGGCGGGACCCAGGGATCGGGGAGTGCGGAGGAACAGTTCGTCGGTGGTGGGGTGGGGGTGGAGCGAGAGCAGGGTGATCTGGTGGTCGGCGAGGGTGGTGTGGGTGTGGGCCAGGGCGGTGGTG
The DNA here is from genome assembly GCF_043201815.1 of Kitasatospora sp. NPDC048296. Taxonomy (NCBI): domain Bacteria; kingdom Bacillati; phylum Actinomycetota; class Actinomycetes; order Kitasatosporales; family Streptomycetaceae; genus Kitasatospora; species Kitasatospora sp. NPDC048296. Next base: position 68,979 of record NZ_JBICZB010000021.1, on the reverse strand, counting down.
CGCACCCGCCACAGGACGGTCGGGGGAGGGGCGTGCGGTGACCACCAGGCGTGCAGCAGGGCGGCGGCGAGCAGCGCGAGGGCGGAGGTGGCGAGGACGATCGGGCCGTCGGAGCCGTGGAGGACGACCTTCGCGATCAGGTCGGCGGCGGTGACGGAGAGGAAGGCGGCGGCGAGTTCGACGGTGTCACGGCGCCAGCGGCGGGCACGGTGGAAGGAAGGCTTCGAGTGCTCCATGGCCTCCACCGTGCCCGACCGGTGTTTCCCGATCACGACCCCGCCGTGACCTGGCCGTTAAGGTCCGCCCGGCGGTGTTACGGGAGCAGCTCGCGGGCCGCGGCCTTCACCTCGGCGAGGAGCAGGTGCAGGTCCTCCTCGGTGGTCGCGGCGTTGAGCAGGCAGGCGCGGAGCATCTCGTGCTCGCCGAGCCGGGCGCCGGTGACGAAGACCCGTCCGCGCCGCTGGACGGCGAGCGGGAGGTCGCGGTTGAGGGCGTCGCGGGCGGCGGCGTCCCGGCCCGGGGCGCGGTGGCGGAACGCGACGATGGAGGTCTGCACCTCGGCGAGCAGCTCCAACTCATCGTCGGCCTCGACGAGTTCGCCCAGGCGCCGGGCGAGCGCGGTGCAGTGGGCGATGTCCTGGGCGAGGCCGGCGCGGCCGCGGTGGGCGATGGTCGCCCAGACCTTGAGGGCGCGGAACGGGCGGGTCTGCTCGGTGCCGTACTCGGAGAACCAGCCGAGCGAGCCGGCCGCCTCGTCGCGCAGGTAGGACGGGACGAGGCTGAAGGTGCCGCGCAGCTCGTGGGTGTCGCGCACCAGCGCGCAGCCGCAGTCGACCGGGACGCCGAGCCACTTGTGCGGGTCGAGGGCGAGCGAGTCGGCGCGCTCCAGACCGGCGTAGCGGTGGGCGATGGCGGGGTCGAGCCGGCCGAAGGCGCCGTACGCGCCGTCCACGTGCAGCCAGAGCCGGTGTTCCCGGCACAGGTCGGCGATCGGGCCGAAGGCGTCCACCGCGCCGGTGCCGACGGTGCCGGCCGAGGCGACCACCAGGAAGGGCAGCAGTCCGGCGGCGCGGTCGCGCTCGATCGCCGCCCGCAGGTCCGCGGTGTCCAGGCGGCCGTCGGGCCCGGTGGCGACGGTGCGCAGCCGCCTGCTGCCGAGGCCGAGGAGCTCGGCGGCCTTGCGGACGCAGGAGTGGGTCTCGCCGGTGACGTAGCCGACCAGCGGCGGCATCCCGGCCAGGCCGTCCTCGCGGACGTCCCAGCCGGCCTGCCGGGCGGCGCGGTTGCGGGCGGCGGCGAGGCAGACGATGGTCGCCATCGAGGTGCCGGAGGTGAGCAGGCCGCCGCCGGCCGGGTGCGGGAAGCCGACGAGTTCGGCGATCCAGCGGACCACGGCGCGCTCCAGGTGGACGTCGGCGTGGTCGCCGCCGGCCGAGCTGGGGTTCATCGCGGCGGCGGCGAGGGTGGCGAGCACCCCGGCGGGGGCGGGTGCGGAGTTGACCCAGCCGAAGAAGCGCGGGTTGCCGTTGCCCATGGGGTGGGGGAGGACGTCCCGCCCGATGGCGGCCAGCAGCTCGGTGAGCGGCCGGCCCCGGTCGGGCAGCGGGGCGTCGAGCAGCGCTTGCCGGGCGGCCGGGTCCATCGGCTGCCAGACCGGGCGGGCGGGCAGTTCGGCGAGGTAGTCGGAGACGAGCTCGGCGGTGGCGTGGGCGGCGCCGCGGAAGTCCTCGGTGGTCATGGCGTGCTCCAGGAAGGCCGGGGTCGGACTGGGCGAGGCGCGGCTTCCTCGGCGCACCCTGATCAGGCGATGGTCGGGTGATCCTACGCAGAGGGCCCGCGCCGTGCGGCGCGGGCCCTCGTGCCGGGACAGGGTGGGTCAGTCCAGCGAGGCGGACAGTCCGCTCGCGGAGCGGCAGTAGCCCTGCATCTCCTTGTTGCTGATCTTCGCGCAGAGCCGTCCGGCCGCGCCGCCGTCGGTGTAGTTGACCGTGTAGTAGCTGACCAGCCCCTCCGTGCAGGCCTTGCGCTGCCAGCCGTCGGCGGCGGTGGCACACTGCTGGGCGGCCCAGTCCTCGCGGTCCAGGTTGTACTTCATGGTGCGCGAGCCGACGCCCCGGCTGCAGTCCACGGCCCCGCCGTTGGCCTTGCCGTTGAGGCACCACTTGAGGGCCTCGGCGTAGACCTCGGGGTGGTTCGGGTAGTCGTGCGAGGAGAGGTAGAAGGTCGGGGCGTAGAAGTAACAGGCGGACTGGAACAGCGCCGGCTGGTCCTTGCACGGGTACAGCGGGTCCTGGGCGAGCTTGTCGGCGGGCAGGTTCGCCTTGGCCTGCTCGTCCTCCTCGTCCGGGCCGAAGAGCTGCATGAACAGGCCCTCGGAGCAGCGGATCCGGTTCTGCTCGGTGGTGAACTCGCTGCACAGGCCGCGCGCCTTGGCGACGTCCTGCTTGGCGACGAACATGGTGCCGTGGCCGACGCCGTGGATGCAGGGGCCGGTGTTCTTGGGGGCGCACAGCTTGAGCAGGTCCACCTCGGGCTGGGTGGAGGCGTTGAGCATCTCCTCGACCGCGCCGTGCAGGTAACCGGCCGCGCAGGTCTCGTGCGGGAAGGAGATGACCTTCTGGAAGTCCTCGTGGTAGCGCTTGACCGCCGCGTGGCCGAGCTCGTGCGCGACCGGGTGGCAGAAGCGCACGGTGTACGGCTTCTCCTTGGTGATCCGGTCGAGGTCGGCGAGGGCGACGCCGGGGTCGGTGGCGTCCATCTCGGCCATCAGCTTGTTGCGCAGCGTCGAGCGGGTCCACACCGCCGGGTCGCCGGTCGGGGTGGCGCTCGCGGTGCCCGCCACGGCCGGCTGGGCGCCGGGGGCGGTGCCGGCGACGGCCGGGGCCTCGCCGGCCGCCGCGGGCGACCAGTCGGTGACGGCCACCGAGCCGAGGCCCAGGACGCCCAGGAGCACGGCGGTGAGAATCGCGAATACTCGCGGCTGCATGACGGGATCCCCCGGCGGATCGAGGTGAACGGTTCGCTCCCATCCTGACGGCGCGGGGGCGGGAAGCCGCGTTTTCGCCCGCCATTCGGGAGGTGTCGGCGACGCTACCGCATCGTGCGACGACCGGGCGGGGCGGGCCGCCGTACTCCATGTGGGCGATGATCACCCGGACGGGGGGGGGGGCCGCCCCCCCGCCCCCCCCCCCCCCCCCCCCCACCGCGCCCCCCCCCCCCCCCCCCGGTCATCCGGGAGCCCCGCCGGCCCCGGCCCCGCCCGCAC
>NZ_JBICZB010000021.1:0-65704 GCF_043201815.1 Kitasatospora sp. NPDC048296 | reverse complement strand
CCCGAATCGTGCGACGCCGGGGGGGGGGGGGCCGCCTTCCTCTTTGTGGGGTTTTAACCCCCGCCGGGGGGGGCGCCCCGCGCCGGGGCCGCCGCACCGTCCGGCCACAAGGGTCAGAGCTCCAACGTCACCTGGTACTCCGTCAGCCAGGCGTCCAGGTCCAGCGCGAAGTCGACGCCCAGCAGGACCGACCGCGGGTCGGTGTCCGGGGCGAGCGCGGCGGCGAGCCGACCCCGGTCGAGCAGGCCGAGGGCGGGGGACTCGTGCCCGGCGGCGAGCTGGGCGAGTTCGGCGCGCAGCAGCGCCGGGTAGTGCGGGTCGGCGGTGACCGGGTACGGGCTCTTCACCCGGTCGGCGATCGCGGCCGGCAGGACGTCCCGGACGGCGGCGCGCAGCAGGCTCTTCTCCCGTCCGTCGAAGCTCTTCATCGCCCACGGGGTGTTGAAGACGTACTGGACCAGCCGGTGGTCGCAGAACGGCACCCGTACCTCCAGCCCGTTGGCCATGCTCATCCGGTCCTTGCGGTCGAGCAGGATGCAGACGAAGCGGGTCAGGTTGAGGTAGGAGATCTCGCGCATCCGCCGCTCCAGCGGGTCGGCGTGGTCCAGGTGCGGGACCTCGGCGATCGCCTCGCGGTAGCGGGCCCTGCGGTAGCCGTCCAGGTCGAGCTTGGTGAGCAGGCCGGCGTCCAGCAGGTGTTCGCGCGGGACGGAGCCGGGGCCGGCGATGGTGGCCATGCCGGCGAGCCAGGGGAAGTCCTCGGTGGCGACGGTCGTCGGGTCGTGGAACCAGCGGTAGCCGCCGAACAGCTCGTCGGCGGACTCGCCGGACAGCGCCACGGTGGACTCCCGGCGCACGCCCCGGAAGAGCAGCAGCAGCGAGATGTCCATGTCGCCGACGCCGCTCGGCAGGTCGCGGGCGCGCAGCACGGTGGCGCGCCGGGACGGGTCGGTGAGCTCGGCGGCGCCCAGCTCGATCACCGTGTGGTCGGCGCCGACGTGCTCGGCGAGCAGCTCGGCGTAGGGGCTGTCCTGGGTCTGCCGCACCTCGTCGGTGTGGAAGTTCCGGTTCTGGCCGGTGAAGTCGACGGAGAAGGAGCGCACCGGGCCGGCCCCGGCCCGGCGCAGCGTCATCGCGGCGAGGGCGGTGACGGCGCTGGAGTCCAGGCCGCCGGAGAGCAGCGAGCACAGCGGCACGTCCGAGTCCAGCTGGCGGTGGACGATGTCGTCCAGCAGGGCCCGGACGGTGGCGACGGTGGCCTCCAGCGAGTCGGCGTGCTCGCGCGCCTCCAGCGCCCAGTACCGGCGTACCGAGATGCCCTCGCGGCGCACCCGCACCACGTGTCCCGGCCGGACCTCGTGGATGCCCCGGTACGGGGTGAGGCCGGGGGTGCGGGTGTGGGCGAGCAGTTCGCGCAGCCCGTCCAGGTCGACCACCGGGCGCACCGAGGGGTGGGCCAGGATCGCCTTGACCTCGGAGCCGAAGAGCACGCCGTCCGGGGTGGGGTGGTAGTGCAGCGGCTTGACGCCCATCCGGTCGCGGACCAGTAGCAGCTCCTCGCGCCGGGCGTCCCAGATCGCGAAGGCGAACATGCCGTTGAGCCGCTCGGCCAGGCGCTCGCCCCACTCCAGGTAGGCGTGCAGCACGACCTCGGTGTCGCTGCGGGTGCGGAAGCGGTGCCCGGCCGCCTCCAGTTCCGCGCGCAGCTCGCGGTGGTTGTAGACCTCGCCGCTGTAGGTGAGCGCGGCCAGCAGCCGGCCGTCGTGCTCGACCGTCATCGGCTGGACACCGCCCTCGACGTCGATCACCGCGAGTCGGCGGTGGCCGAGTGCGGCGTGCGGCTGCAGGTGGACGCCCCCGGCGTCCGGGCCGCGGCAGAGCTGGGTGGCCGTCATCGCGTCGAGGACGTCCCGTTCGGCGGTGAGGTCGTGTTCGAAGGCGACCCATCCGGTGATCCCGCACATCAGCAAGCCTCCGGTCTTCCGCTGCGTGTTCTCCGGATCACGCTACGTGTGGAATCGGCGCCGCTTCAAGGGCCTGTCGGGAGGGTGACGGGCGGGGGTCCATCTGGTTGCCTGAGCTGAAAGTCGCAAAGTCTGCCCGAATTCGGGCAAGATCTTTGGCTTCGGCGGGCGGCGCGACCTAGAGTCCTCACTCGTGCCGAGCTCACCCCACCCTCACGAAGACCTCCTCGCCCACCTCACCCGGACCAGCCCGCTCGGGCCCCGGGAGGCGGCGCGGGTCGTGGCGGAGGTGCTGGCGTACTTCTCCGAGAGCACCGAGGAGTACGTGCGTCGCCGCCACGGCGAGCTCCAGGCACGCGGCCTGACCAACGAGCGGATCTTCGCCCGGCTCGCCGAGGAGCTCTCCGCCCGCCGCGTCGCGGCGCCGGAGCTCTCGGCCCGCCAGTTGCGCCGGATCGTCTACGGCTGAGCGCCGCCCCCCACCCCGCCAGGCCGCGCGACCGTCCCGAGACCCGACCTTCTCCAGATCCGACCTTCCCAAGAGGAGATCACGCATGTGCGGAATCGTGGCCTACATCGGCCCCAAGGACGCGACCCCCTTCCTGCTGGAGGGGCTCGCCCGGCTGGAGTACCGCGGCTACGACTCGGCCGGCGTCGCCGTCGCCGGGCGCACCGGCGGGATCAAGCTCCGCAAGGTCAAGGGCCGGGTCGCCGACCTCGCGGCGGCCGTGCCGGCCCGGTTCAAGGGCACCACCGGCATCGGCCACACCCGCTGGGCCACCCACGGCGTCCCCAGCGACGCCAACGCCCACCCGCACCTGGACACCGCCGAGCGGATCGCCGTCGTCCACAACGGCATCATCGAGAACGCCGACGAGCTGCGCGCCAAGCTGACCGCCGACGGCGCCGTGTTCCGCTCCGAGACCGACACCGAGGTGCTCTCCCACCTGATCGCCGCGCACGCCACCGAGGGCGTCGAGCTGGAGGACGCCGTCCGCGCCGCACTCGGCCGCGTCGTCGGCACCTACGGCATCGCGGTGCTGGACGCCGAGCAGCCGGACCGCATCGTGGTCGCCCGCAACGGCAGCCCGATCGTGCTCGGCCTCGGCGAGAAGGAGATGTTCGTCGCCTCCGACGTCTCCGCCCTGGTCCGCTACACCCGCCAGGTCGTGCACCTGGAGGACGGCGAGCTGGCCACCGTCCGCGCCGACGGCTTCCGCACCTTCACCTCGGACGCCCGCACCACCCACCGCCAGCCGTCCACCGTGGACTGGGAGATCGACTCCTACGACACCGCCGGCTACGAGCACTTCCTGCTCAAGGAGATCCACGAGCAGCCCACCTCGGTCGAGCGCACCCTCAGCGGCCGGCTGGACGAGCGCTTCAGCACCGCCCACCTCGGCGGCCTCAACCTGGACGCCCGGGAGCTGCGCGAGATCCGCCGGGTGAAGATCCTCGGCTGCGGATCCGCCTACTACGCGGGTGAGATGGGCGCGCAGCTGATCGAGGAGCTGGCCCGGATCCCCGCCCACAGCGAGCCGGCCTCCGAGTTCCGCTACCGCAACCCGGTGATCGAGGCGGACACCCTGTACGTCGCGGTCAGCCAGTCCGGCGAGACCTACGACACGCTGGCCGCCGTCCAGGAGATCAAGCGCAAGGGCGGCCGGGTGCTCGGCGTCGTCAACACCGTGGGCAGCGCGATCGCCCGCGAGTGCGACGGCGGCATCTACCTGCACGCCGGCCCCGAGGTCTCGGTCGCCTCCACCAAGGCGTTCACCTCCACCGTGGTCGCCTTCGCCCTGCTCGCCCTGCACTTCGGCCGCATCCACGACCTCTCGCCCGCCGACGGCCGCCGGATCGTCTCGGCCCTGCAGGCCCTGCCGGACCAGATCCGGGAGGTCCTCGACCAGAGCGACGCGATCGCCCGGCTCGCCGCCGAGTACGCCGACTCCAGCGGCATGATGTTCATCGGCCGGGTCCGCGGCTACCCGGTCGCCCGCGAGGGCGCGCAGAAGCTCAAGGAGATCTCCTACGTCCACGCCGAGGCCTACCCGGCGAGCGAGCTCAAGCACGGCCCGCTGGCCCTGATCAGCCCCGAACTGCCCACCGTGGCCCTCGTCCCGGACGACGAGCTGCTCGACAAGAACCTCACCACCCTCGGCGAGATCAAGGCCCGCCACGGCCGGGTCATCGCCGTCGCCCACCGCCGCCCCGAGGAGAAGCTCGCCGACCACTGCATCCTGGTCCCCAAGAGCGAGCCGGAGTTGGACCCGCTGCTGCTCAACATCCCGCTGCAGCTGCTGGCCTACCACGCCGCCGTCGCCCTTGAGCGGGACGTGGACAAGCCGCGCAACCTGGCGAAGAGCGTGACGGTGGAGTAGTCCGCCGCCCGCCAGGCCCTGGGGCCCCGGTCGTTGTGCGGACGACCGGGGCCCTTCCGGCTCAGAACACCGAGCAGCCGGAGAGGGTGGTGAGGGTGTCGAGGGCGGTGACGGCGGCGACGGAGTTGCCGGCCTGGTCGAGGCGGGGGCCCCAGGCGCAGACGGCGGCGCGGCCGGGGAGTACGGCGAGGATGCCGCCCCCGACGCCGCTCTTGCCGGGCAGGCCGACGCGGAAGGCGAACTCGCCGGCGGCGTCGTAGGTGCCGCAGGTGAGGAGGACGGCGTTGACGCGCTTGGCCTCGCTGCGGGACATCAGCCGGGTGCCGTCGGTGCGCACGCCGTAGCGGGCGAGGAAGGAGCCGGCCAGCACGAGGTCGCGGCAGCTCGCGGCGACGGCGCAGTGGGCGTAGTAGTGGTCGAGGACCGTCTCGACCGGGTTCTCCAGGTTGCCGTGGCTGGCGATGAAGTGGGCGAGCGCGGCGTTGCGGTGGCCGTGCTCGGCCTCGGAGGCGGCGATCACCGGGTCGGTGTCCAGCAGCGGGTTGCCGGACTCGTGGCGCAGGAACTCCCGTACGGCGCCGGAGGCGTCGCCGGTCAGCGACTGCAGGCGGTCGGTGACCACCAGGGCGCCGGCGTTGATGAAGGGGTTGCGCGGGATGCCGTGCTCGGTCTCCAGCTGCACCAGGGAGTTGAAGGGGTTGCCGGAGGGCTCACGGCCGACGCCCCGCCAGAGGGCGTCACCGCCGTCGCGGCTGTGGGCCAGGGCGAGCGCCAGGGAGAACAGCTTGGAGACGCTCTGGATGGAGAACGGCTGCTCCCAGTCGCCGACGCCGTACAGCTCGCCGTCGACGGTGGCAACGGCCATGCCGAAGGCCTCCGGGTCCGCCGTGGCGAGGGCCGGGATGTAGTCGGCGACCCGGCCGCGGCCGGTGGTCGCCCGGGCGGCCGCCTCGGCGGCCTCCAGCAGCACCGGCCAGTCCAGGCTCTCCCCGTCGATCACGGCTTCCTCCACGTGCACACGCTTGACGATCATGGTTCGGACCGGGTGTCGGCCTTTCGGTGACACCCGGTCCGACCAGTGATTATCCGTGCTCCGGGGCCTTGCCGCGTCCGTGGTCCGCGTAGTGGTCCGTCCGTGCTGCGTCGGTGCTGCGCCGTGGTCCGTGCAGTGGGTCGTGCAGTGGGCCGTGCAAGGTGGGTGGACCGAAGGCCATCACCGGGCCGCCCGCCGCGGCGCGTTGACCGGCGCCTGGGAGCTGTGGTGTTACGGCGCGTTGGTCGGGGCCTGGAGGGGCGGGCCGGTGAGCAGTGTGCCGGCGTCCGAGTAGGGCCAGCCGTTGGGCACACAGCCGTGCAGGCCCTTGATCTGCTGCATCATCACCGGTGCCGGGGCGCCCGGGCCCGGGCAGTCGGGCGGTGGCGGTTCAGCGGGGGGTGCCGGCGGCTCCTGTCGGACGCGGGGTTCGGTCGGTTCCCGGAACCACTCGAAGGTGCCACCCGTGTGGCGTGTTCCTGGGGAACGGCGTCGGATTGGGGTGTTGTGGTGCGGGTCGACCGGTTCGACCGCTCCAAACCCACCAGCTGCCCTATCGGAGGCACCGTCATGTCCATCACCACCGTCCTCACCGTCGACGGCATGAGCTGCGGCCACTGCGAGAAGAGCGTGAGCGCCGGGCTGGCCGCCATCCCCGGTGTCACCGGCGTCGTCGCGGACGCGCCGAGCGGCCGGGTCACCGTGGCCTCGGCCCAGCCGCTGGAGGAGACGGCGCTGCGCAGCGCGGTGGACGGGGCCGGGTTCACCTTCGTCGGCCAGGTCTGACTCCGGTGCGGTGGGGTCTGCCGCCCGGACCCCGGCGGCAGACCCCGTCCGCCTCAGCCCATGCTCTTCGCGCCGTCCAGGGCCTCGCGGATGATGTCGGCGTGGCCCGCGTGCTGGGCGGTCTCGGCGACGATGTGCATCAGCACCCGGCGGGCCGACCACTCGGCGTCGGCCTCGAACCACGGGGCCTTCGGTAGCGGCCGAGTGGCACTCAGGTCGGCCAGAGTGGCCACCAACTCGTCCGTGCGGAGGGCCACTTCGGCGTACTCGGCGAGCACAGCGGCCAGCGTCTCACCAGGCAGCATGCGGAACTCGTCGGCGCGGCGGGCGAAGTCGGCCTCGGTCCAGGCGGTGAAGTCGGGCATCGCGGACGGGCCCTCCACGATGAAGTTCGCCCAGAGGCGCTCGACCGAGGTGACGTGCTTGATCAGCCCGCCCAGGCACAGCTCGCTCACGGTGCTCCGCGCGCCGGCCTGCTCGTCGGTGAGGTCGCGGGTGGTGAACCGCAGGAAGTGTCGCTGCTTCTCCAGCGCCACCAGGAGGTCGGCGCGCTCGCCGGTGACGGTGGTCTTGGCGTTGGCGTTGGCGGCGGAGGTGGTGGTCATGGTTCTGGCCTTCCGTTCGGTTCCTGCTCCCTCGGACAAGAACCACGGTACGGACCATTGCGGTCACTTCCTGTCCTGAATCCCGGAGAGAATCAGGGCATGGCGAACACCAGCACCCGGACGCTGCGACTGCTCTCCCTGCTCCAGACCCACCGGTTCTGGCCCGGCGAGGAACTGGCCGACCGACTCGGCGTCTCCGTCCGCACCCTGCGCCGCGACGTCGACCGGCTGCGCGAACTCGGCTACCCCGTCGAGGCCCAGCGCGGGGTCGACGGCGGCTACCAACTGGCGGCGGGCGCGGCGCTGCCACCGCTGGTCATCGACGACGAGGAGGCGGTCGCACTCGCGGTGGGCCTGCAGGCGGCGGCCGAGAGCCCGGTCGAGGGCGTCGGCGAAGCCTCCGTACGGGTGCTGGCCAAGGTCGTCCAGGTGATGCCGGCCCGGCTGCGTCGCAGGGTCGAGGCGCTGCGCGCGATGACCGTCCCGGTCGACTGGGGCACCTCCACGGGCTCCGGCGTCGACCCGGACGTCCTCACGGTGGTCGCCCTGGCCTGCCGCGACGGCGAACGGCTCCGTTTCTCCTACACCGCCGCCTCCGCGCCCCGCACCGAACGTCACGTCGAGCCGCACCGGCTGGTCAGCCTGGACCGGCGCTGGTACCTGGTCGCCTACGACCTCGACCGCGCCGACTGGCGGAGCTTCCGCCTGGACCGCCTCACCACCCCCCAGGGCAGCGGTGCCCGCTTCGCCCAGCGACCCCTCCCCGCAGCCGACGCCGCCGAGTTCGTCCGTGCCGGCCGCAGCGGCATGCCCCGGCCGCACCGGGTGGAGGCCCTGGTGGAGGCGCCCGCCGAGCGCGTGCGCGCGCACGTGGGGCGCTGGGGCGAGGTCGAGGAGGCCGGGGCCGAGCGCTGCCGGCTCGTGATGACGGCGGACTCGCTGGACTGGCCCGCGATGGCCCTGGGCTCGCTCGGTGCCGAGTTCCAGGTTGTGCGGCCGCCCGAACTGCGGGAGCTGCTCGGCGAGTGGGCGGCCCGTTTCGGGCGGGCGGCGGGGGCGGGGGCGGGGGCGGAGTAGGAAGTCGGCCCGGTCGACTTCCCCTGCGGCCCGGTGGTGGGGGGATTGGGCTGATCGGTTCAGGCCCTCGCGGACCGGGGAGTTCGGAGGTGCACAGGAAGTCGGCCCGGTCGACTTCTCGTGCGGCGGGGGCTCACGGGGCGATGGACTCGATGGTGCTGCGGAGGCGGTGGAGGGCCTCGGGGAGTCGGTCGAGTGGGGGTGTGGCGAGGGCGAGGCGGACGGCGTTGGGGTGGTGGTGGGGGGTGGTGGCGAAGGCGTCGGCGGTGGAGATGAGGATGCCCTCGGTGGCGAGGAGGGCGGCGACCTGGTCGGGGCGTTGGTGGGGTTCCAGGGTGAGCCACTGGATGTAGGAGCTGGGGTGGGCCGTGACGTCGAGGCCGGCCAGGGCGGTTCGGGCGAGGGCCTGGCGGGCGGCGGCGTCGGCGCGGCGTTGCTGTTCGAGGCGGGCGACCGTGCCGTCGGCGAGCCAGCCGGTGGCGAGGGCCGTCGTCAGGCCGGGGGCGCCCCAGGCGGCCGCGCGTAGCTGGGTGGTGGCGGCGCGCAGGTGGCGGTCGGGCAGGACGGCGAAGCCGAACCGCAGGCCCGGGGCGACGTTCTTGGACAGGCCGGCGACGTAGCAGGTGCGGTCGGGGGCGAGGGCGTGCAGCGGCGGGGGCGGTGCGGCCTCCAGGAAGGCGTAGGTGCCGTCCTCGATCAGCGTGCAGTCGTGTTCGGCGGCGATCGCGACGAGGCGCTCGCGCTGGGTGCGGTCCAGCACCCAGCCGAGCGGGTTGTGGACCGTCGGGATCGTGTACACCGCGCGGACCGGCCGGGCGCGGCAGAGGCGGTCGAGCGCGTCGAGGTCCGGGCCGGCCGGGGTGACCGGGACCGGGGCCGGGTCGAGGCCGTGGGCGGCGGCGAGCAGCTTGATGCCCGGGTAACTGAGCGCGTCGACGGCGAATACGTCCCCGGGGCGGGTGAGCGTGCGCAGGACGCAGTCCAGGGCCTGCTGCGCCCCGCTGGTGAGCAGGACGTTCTCCGGCGCCGTGTCGACCCCGCGGTCCAGCAGGTAGGTGGCCACGACGGCCCGGTCGTGCCGGTGGCCGCCCGGCGGGTGCTGGCGCAGCAGGGCCTCGGCGTCGCCGGAGGTGGCGAGCGCGCGCAGGGCCTGGCGCAGCAGGTCGCCCTGGCCGGGGGCGAGCGGCTGGTTGAAGGACAGGTCGGCCACCCGGGGCACCGGGAGCGCGCGCGAGGGCTCGATGCCGTCGTAGCCGGAGCGGACCCGGACGAAGGTGCCCCGGCCCTGTTCGCCGACCACCAGCCCGGCGGCGCCCAGTTCGGCGTACACCCGGGTGGCCGTGGCGAGGGCGATCCGGCGTTCCCGGGCGAGCGCGCGGTGGGTCGGCAGCCGGGTGCCGGCCGGGAGGGCGCCGGAGCGGATCGCGGCCGCGTACTCGTCGACGACGGCCTTGTAGGAGGGCGGTCGCATAGGGGGCCTGCCGTTCCGTGGTCCGAGCTGGGCGGAGGGTGGGGCGGAGCTCGTCAGGAGTGTATCCAGGACAATAACTGGATTGTCCTGGACCGGTGTTCCTAGCCTGCGACGAGCAGGGCTTGAGGCGAAAGGGAGCATCCGGCCATGACCGTCCGCAGCGAGCGGGACCAGCACGTCGTCACTCTCACCATCGACCGGGAGAAGAAGCTCAACGCCCTCGACTATCCGACGATCGACGCGCTGCTCGCCGACCTCGACCGGAGCGACGCCGACGACACCGTCCGCGCCGTCATCCTCACCGGCGCCGGGCAGCGCGCGTTCAGCGCGGGCGCGGACATCCCGTCCCTGGCCGCCAGCATCGCGGGCGGGCCCGAGCGGGCGCTGCGCGAGTTCGTCCGGCGCGGCCACACGCTGACCCGGCGGATCGAGGAATTCCCGAAGCCGGTCATCGTCGCCGTCAACGGGCTCGCGTACGGCGGTGGTTGCGAGATCACCGAGGCCGCGCCACTGGCGGTCGCGGCCGAGCACGCGAGCTTCGCCAAGCCGGAGATCTCGCTCGGCTTCCCGCCGCCCTTCGGCGGCTCACAGCGGCTGCCGCGCCACGTCGGCCGCAAGCGCGGGCTGGAGATGATCCTCACCGGCGACCCGATCCCGGCGGCCCGGGCCGCCGAGATCGGCCTGGTCAACTCGGTCGTTCCGGCGGACGAACTCCTCGACTCGGCCCGGGACCTGGCGGACCGCATCATCCGACACGCGCCGACCGCCGTGGCGGCCTGCCTGCGGGCCGTCACCCGGGGGATCAACCTGCCGATCGACGAGGGCCTCGCGGTCGAGGCGGCGGCCTTCGCCGCCACCGTGCCGACGGACGGCGTCCGGGACGGGCTGCGGCGGTTCCTCGACCGCTCGCAGGCCCGCTGAAATTTCGCTTGGCCCGGAGCGGCGGCGGGGCGATCATGGCGGGATGTCCGATCTGCTTGCGCGTGTGACCGCCTTCCATGTCGCCTTCGCCCGCCGCCAGGCGGCCGAGATCGTCGAAGCCCCCGAGTTCCCCGGGGTGTTCGCGGTCCGGGACGAGGAGTTCGTCCGCTCCCACGAGCACAACCACCTGGTCGTCACGGGGCCGGGCACCGATCCGGCGATGCTGCCCGAGCTGGCGGCGCGGTGGCTCGGGCGGCGCGGCCAGTACGCGATCACCATGCTGGACGACGAGTGGGGCGAGCGGGCCGCTCCGGTGCTGGCCGAGGCCGGGTACGAGTCGGGCGCCATCGTGCTCCTGACACGCGAGACGGAGGGCTGTGAACTGCCCGAACCGGCCGCGCTCCCGGCCGAGTTGGGCGAGCTGCGGGCGCCGGTCCTGCGTCAGCAGTCGGAGTGGTACGAGGACGCGGAACTCGCCCGTCAGCTCACCGAGCGCCGGGCCGCCCGGCTGCGCGGCGCCGAGCAGGTGCACTTCCTGGCCGCCCGGACACCGGACGGGCGGATCGCGGCCTGGAGCGACCTCTACCTCGACCGGGCTGCCGGGCTGGCCCAGCTGGAGGACCTGGTCACCGGTACCCGGCATCGCGGCGCGGGCCACGGCGACACCCTGCTCGCCACCGGCCTGGCGCTGGCCGCCGCCGCCGGCATCCCCCGGCTCTTCCTCGCCGCGGAGGCCGCCGACTGGCCGCGGGAGTGGTACGGACGGCGGGGCTTCACCGAGATCGGCCGCATCCACTCCTTCCACTCGCGCTGAGCGGTGGAAGGGGCGGCGGCCGGCGGTCGACCCCGCTCGGTCAGGACGGAGACTTGAACCCTCCCCCAGCTGAAGCAGGGGATTCCTGGCTCAGGAAGCCCCACAGGTCAGCGACCCGCAAGGTCTTACTCCCTCAGCACCAGCCGGGACGGAACCTGCCCGGTTTTGTACGGCAAAGCAGAGGTGGCCCGTGCTTGGTTCTCGCAACGTGCCGTCGTGCCAGCTTGGTTCTCGCTCAGCACATCGTGCAACCTACCCGATCACGTGGGGTATCTGCGGAGCCTGCTGGACGTCCTGCCGGAGGACTTCGCCGAGCTGCCGGGCGCCGTCCCGGGGGAGGAGGGCCTGCGGCGGGCCCTGGACGGTGGCGCACCGTCGGTCAGGGAGTGGCGACGGTCGGAGGGCTAGCGGGTGTCGCGTCCCGCCCGCAGTGGGCCGCGACGGTGTCGGCGAAGGCCCGGGCCAGCGGGCCCAGGGTGTCCCAGTCGCGCAGCGCCCAGCCGACGGTGAGGCCGGGCAGGTCGGGCAGGGGCAGCAGCCGCAGGCCCGGGTGGCCGGGGCCCTGCCACTCGGGGAGTGCGGGTACGACGGCCTGACCGAGGCCGAGTTCGGCCAGCAGGATGGCGGTGTCCCAGTCCGTGACGCTGGTGTCGAAGACCGGCCGGATGCCCGACTTGCCCAGCCAGTCGTCGAGTTGAGAGCGGGACACCGAGTTCTGCGGCAGCCCGATGAGCCGGGCGTCCTGGAGGTCGGCGGGTTCGACGCGGTCCCGGGCGGCGAGCGGGTCGTTGGCCGCGACGGCGAGGACCCAGGGCAGGTCCACCACGGGCCGCTGGTCGACGCCGCGGACGGGGGTGCCGAGGGTGATCCAGGCCAGGTCGACGTGCCCGGCGGTGAGCGCCTCCAGGCAGTTGCGGCTGGAGACCCCGGTCTGGAACTCCAGGCTGACCTGCGGGAAGCGCTTTCGGAAGTCCACCACGGCCGCGGACATGAAGTGCCGGATACTGGTGGCGCCGGTGGTGATCCGTACCGATCCGCCTTCCCCGCGCGCGAGTTCGGCGATGGTGCGCAGCGCGTGGTCGATCCCGCCCAGGCCGGTGGCCACGGCCGTCTGCAGATGGCGTCCGGCCTTGGTGGGGACGACGCCGCGCGGGTGGCGCTCGATCAGGGTGAGGCCGAGTTCGCGCTCCAGCCGCTTCACGTGCTGGCTGACGGCGGACTGGCTGCACGCCAGGTCGCGGGCCACGGCGCTGAGCGAGCCGGCCCGGCAGACGGCGGCGAAGACACGGAGGTCGTCAAGAGTCACGGTGATCCAAGGTAATGCTTGGAAGTGTCCCAGCAAACCGGTGGATTGACTTGGATGTCCGGCAGGATCGATCATCGATCGCAGGGCCCGCGAGAAGGGCGGCAACCCGCCCGCTGCCTTCGCGGCGTTCCGGACGCCGAGGCGGGGGTACGGCGGGTGTCGACCCGTAGGAGTTCGCTGGATCGGCTGCATCAGGTACGTGAGCGACATCAGGTACGGAGGGGGAGCGGCATGCGGTACGCCGACGGTCCGGGCACGCAGTGCGAGGTGATCGTCGGGGCTGAGGTGGAGCGGGTCTGGGGGTTGGTGACCGACATCGCCCTGCCCGCCCGGCTCAGCCCGGAGCTCCAGCAGGTCGCCTGGCTGGACGGCGCGGACGGCCCCGCGATGGGCGCGCGCTTCGAGGGGCACAACCGCCGGGTGAACATGCGCGACTGGCGGACGGTCTCCGAGGTGATCGAACTGACGGAGT
Organism: Kitasatospora sp. NPDC048296; assembly: GCF_043201815.1. Classification (NCBI taxonomy): domain Bacteria; kingdom Bacillati; phylum Actinomycetota; class Actinomycetes; order Kitasatosporales; family Streptomycetaceae; genus Kitasatospora; species Kitasatospora sp. NPDC048296. The sequence goes on along the minus strand of NZ_JBICZB010000021.1, from coordinate 52,874 downwards.
GCCGCGCCTTCGCCTGGGCCGTCATGGACGTAGACGGCCGGTACGGCGACCCGGTGTCGGAGGTGCCCGGTGCGCTGGCCCGGTGGCGCTTCGACCTGACTCCCGAGGACGGTGGCACCCGGGTGCGCCAGTCGGTGGTCATCGGCCCCGGCCGCAGCGGCGTCACCCTGGCCATCGAGGCCAGGCCGGAGCTGGAGGAGAAGATCGTCGCCTTTCGGCTGGATGAGTTGCGCGGCGGCATGACGGCGACCCTGGAGGGCGTCAAGTCGCTGGCCGAGGCGGGGCGTTAGATCGACGTGGAGACGGAGTTCGCGGGCCTGCTGGAGGCGGTCCGGGCCTCGGCGGAGCGGCTCGGCGCGAGTGTCGGGACGCTGACCGACCGGGAGGCCCGGGAACCGTCGCCGCTGCCCGGTTGGAGTCGGGGGCACGTCCTCACCCACCTCGCCCGCAGCGCCGACGCGTACCGGTGGATGCTCGCCGTGGCCCGTACCGACACGCCGGCCGGGCCGCGCGCCGACTCCGCCGAGCTGGAACGGCGGTTGCGCGAGGGCGCGGAGCGGGGCGCCGGCGCGCTGGTCACGGACCTGCGGGGCAGTCTGGACGGGCTGCTCGCGGACGCGGCGGCGCTGCCCGCCGAGCGCAGGGCGGTGCTGGTCGCCGCGCTGGCGGGGTGGCGGCACCCGGCCTGGTACCTCCTGTGGCGGGCCTGGCGCGAGCTTGAGGTGCACCATGTGGACCTGAACCTCGGCTACTCGGCGCGGAGTTGGCCGGAGGCCTTCGTCCGGCGGGCGCTGGAGGAGAGCGTGGCGGCGCTGGCCGCGCGGCGGGTCGCGGTCGCCCGGATCGAGGCCGAGGACCTCGGCCGTACCTGGACCCTCGGCGAGCAGGGCCCGGTGGTGCGCGGCCCGGGGCACGCGCTGCTCGCCTGGTTCGCCGGGCGCGGTCCGGCGGCGGACCTGTGCTCGGACGGTCCGCCGCCGGTGCTGCCGCCGTGGCCGCTGCCGCCGGTGCCCGGCTGGGGGTGAGGGGTCAGACATCCCATGCCGTAGCGATGTCAAGCTGCGGCTGGAAGGGTTGCGTGGTGTGACCAGGCGGTGGCCTCGTCGTAGAGGGTTCTGGTTTTGAGGCATCCATGGAGGATGCCGACGAGACGGTTGCCGAGCTGGCGCAGGGCGGGGTTGTAGTCCAGGTCCCGGGCTCGCTGTTTGTCGTAGTAGCGGCGGGCGCCGGGTGACCTCTGCAGCGAGCAGAAGGCTTGGCGTTGCAGGGCGTCGGCGAGGCGGTTGTTGCGGACGTAGCGGGCCTGGACGGTGTGGCTCTTGCCGGAGGCGCGGGTGACGGGGCTGGTGCCGGCGTAGTTCTTGCGGGCCTTGGCGGACGTGTAGCGGGTGGGGTCGTCCCCGAACTCGGCGAGCACCCGGGCGCCGGTGATCTCGCCGATGCCGGGCATCGACAGGTAGATCTCAGCGTCCGGGTGCGCGAGAAAATGCGCGCTCACCTGCTGTTCCAGCGCCTGTATCTGCTCGTTCAGTGCAATCAGCAGCCTCGCGTGCGCGACCGCCGCCGCGCCGTAGGCGGCGGTGACCGGCGCGGGCAGGCCGAGCCGGGGCGCACGGAGTGCGGCCTGGATCGCGGCGGCCTTCTGGTCCCGGTCACGGCGCCGGTGTCTGGCCAGGACCGCGGTGATCTGCGGGTTCGTCAGCTTCGCCGCCTCCTGGGGTGTGGGGGCCTTGATCAGCAGTTCCATCGCGTCGGTACTGGTCAGTTCAAGGCCGGCGTAGGCAGCCAGCGCGCCGGGGAAGTACTCGCGCAGCGTGCTCCGCAGCCGCTGAAAGGTGCGGGTGCGCTCCCAGACCAGCGTCTGGTGGGCGCGAGCGACCACGCGGACGGCCTGGGCCTTGTCACTGTCCCCGGCGATCGGCCGCAACTGGTCGCGGTCGATGCGGACCATGTCCGCGAGTGCGTGGGCGTCGCCCTTGTCGCTCTTGGCCCCGGAGGTGCCGTACCGCTCCTTGAACCGGGCAGCCTGTCGGGGATTGACCGCGTAGACCCGGTATCCGGCTGCGACCAGGGCCTGCACCCAGGGCCCCCGGTCGGTCTCGATGCCGACCGACACCTGCCCCGGTTCCGGCTCGTCGCCACTGTGCCGGGCGATGAGGGCGTGCAGCTTCGCGATGCCCTCCACGCCTTCCGGCAGCCGGACGGTGGCGAGCTTGCGGCCCGTCTCGTCCTGCACTTCGACATCGTGGTGGTCTTCGGCCCAGTCGTCGCCGATGAACAGCACCAGCACCCCAGCCCTTCGCTCTCGTCGGATCCTTGCCTGCAGCCTGCGGAAGGCACGGCTCGCGCCCTAATGGATCCAGTGCTCACGCCCGACCTGCAGGCGGGCACGCCATCCCATCAGCGGTCATGGCCTCCCGGCCGACCAGCGAGGGCACGGTCTGACCCCAGAGCTCACACTGGCTCCGGGCTTGGTAGTGCTCACTCGCTGGCGGCTACGGACCGTAGTTTCCCCTACGGTCCGACGAGTCCCATTAGGGGTTGAGCGTCCGGCCCTCCGCGGCGAGCAGGGCGGCCGCGATCTCCGGGAAGCCCCGCCGCTCGGCGTGGGTGCGGGCCGTGGTGCCGTCGGCGTCCGGGAGGAGCGGGTCGGCGCCGTGGGCCAGGAGGATGTCGACGATCTCCCGATGGGCGGGGCCGCCGTCGCCGAGCTGGACCGCCTCCAGCAGGGCCGTCCAGCCGAGGTCGTTGACGTGGTCGACGTCGATGGCGGTCTCGGTGAGCACCGCGCGGACGTAGGCGACGTGGCCGCGTTCGGCGGCCGGGATGACCGAGACGCCGCCGTAGCGGTTGCGGCGGGTGAGGTCGGGGCCACCCGGGAGCAGCGCGTGCAGCATCGGGACGCTGCCGGTGATGCCGGTGACCAGCCAGGGGCTGTTCAGCTGAGGGTCCTGGGCGTTGACGTCGGCGCCGGCCTCGACCAGCAGCCGGGCGACGGCGACCCGGTCGGCGAAGGCGGCCCGCAGCAGCGGGGTGCGGCCCTCGTCGTCCCGCGCCTCGACGCTCGCGCCCGCGGCCAGGGCCGCGCGGACGGCGTCGAGTCCGCCGCGCTCGGCGGCGTCCAGCAGGGACCGGTCGGCGGGGGACAGCGGACGGTCGGTCATGGCGGGGCTCCTCCACGGGTTGGTGCGCGATTCCGGTCCGTCACCAGCTTGAGGGCTCCGGGCGGCCGGTGGTGTCGGCGGGGCGGGCGGGATCGTGGGGCTGAACGGTGGACGGCCGGGTCAACCGATCGGATGACCCGGCCGTCCACCGCTTCCAGGAGAGTGGTCGGCCGCGACCGGTCAGGAGAGCGCGTCGGCGCGGTGGGTGGGCCGCCCGTCCACGACGGTGAGCAGGACGGGGAGGCCGGCGAGTTCGGTGGCGCGGGTGGTGAGCGGGTCGGCGGCCAGGACGGTCAGGTCGGCGGGGCGGCGCGCTCGACCAGTTCGCAGGCAGCGTCCTCCAGTAGCAGGCCGGTGGGGCGGCCGGCGGCGTCGCAGACCACCTCGGCGGCCTGGTCGAAGGTGCGCGGGCCGTCGACGCCGGCCAGCTCCAGGGCGCGCGGGCTGGCGATCATGGAGTGGGCGTCGAAGAGCAGGAGCAGCGCCGGAACGAATCCCCCGGCAGCCCCTTCTGGTACCGCGCCGGCGTCAACCCCGCCGGTGTCCTGGCCCTGGCCGCGGGCTTCACCACCTCGGCGCTGTGCGTCGACACCCTGTACACCGGCCCGGTGGCGGCCCTGACGGGCGTGGACCTGGCACTGCCGGTGGGCATGCTCGTGGCCGCTGCGGTCTACGCCCCCCCTGATGCGTCGAGCCGTAGGGCGGCGCAGCGCCTGACGGCCGGGGCCGGTCGCTCGGGAAGTCGGCGGGTCCGACTTCCCGAGCGGGCGGTTGGGGCTGCTGACTAGGGTGACCGGGTGGACATAGCGGCAGTGGCGATCGCAGTGACCGGTGTGGCGGGGACCCTCGGGGCCGCGCTGCTCACCCAGCGGGGCGCCGAACGGGCCAAGCGGCGCGAGTTGGAGCTCGGCCAGGCCTTCCAGGACACCCGCGAGAACCTCGCCCTGCGGCGCGGCTGCTACACCCGGCTGTACCGTGACGCACGGCAGTTCGCGACCGCGCTCCACCGGCACCTGCGCGTCCTGCGCGACCGGACGCCCGAGGAGGGCGACATCCGGGCGCTGGAGGAGGCCAAGGACGCGCACCGCAACCACTGGTCCGAGACGCTGATGATCGCTCCCGATGCCGTGATCGCCCCGGGCGACACGGCGAACCAGGCGCTCACCCGCGTCTACGGGATGGTCAAGCGCCTGGAACAAGGCGATGCGAGGCCCGGTGAGAGCCTGCGATCCGCCGCCGAGGCGCAGGACGAGCTGTGGGCGCTGATCAAGATCATGCGGCATGCGATGCGGCAGGACCTGGGGGTGGCCGGGGAGTTCTAGCCACACGGGTTCGCCGGGGTGCTCGATCGGGCGGCGAGGGCGGCTCCGCAGTGCGCCTCGGTTCGGGTCGGCCCCGGAGGCGTCGGCCGGGGCGGAGCACCGCGGACAGTGGAGCACCGCGGACAGCCCTCCGTCGGGCGGCGACTGCGGCTGAACGGCGGCGCACCGCAGGTGAGTTCACCTGCCGCACCAACCTCTGCCCGCCTGTCGGTGCTGCATGTCGGTGGTGTCGGCTAGGGTGCGTCCGGCTGCGCCTGTCCATCGCGGGCCGGCGTGAAGGGGAGGGACGTCATGGGCGACGGTGCACGCGGGGGCGAGGGGCGGGGCGGTGGCGGCACCCTGCGGGACGGCACCCCGCCGAACGGCACCCGGCGGGACGACATCCAGTGGCTGGCGGACGTCGGTGCCGAGGTCGACGGGGTGGTGTTCGCCCGGGGCATCCCGCCCGAGGAACTCGCCCGCCGGATGGGGGCCGACCCGGCGGCCGTCACCGGGCCGATCAGCGGGACGGGGATCTGGGACCTGGACATCGAGGGCTACCGCCCCGGTGGCGACGGCGACGGCGTGATCCGGGTCGGCGAGGCGGGCGGCTGGTCCTTCGCGATCGAGTACGGCGACTCGACCGGTGGCGAGTTGCTCACCGAGATAGCCCGACACGGCGCCGAGGTGGTGCACTTCCGCCCGATGCCGGAGCAGCCGCCGGCCCTGCTCGACTACGCCCGGGACGGCGCCGTGCTGTGCGGCTTCGGCCTGGGCGAGGAGCGCTGGCGCTGGGGGCAGGAGCCCGATCTGCTGGTGCCCGAGCTGGTCGCCGCGCAGGTCCTGGAGGCCGACGGCATCACCCCCTGCGCTCCCGGGGGCGAGCGCGCCGGGGCCGTCCGGCGCCGGGCCCTCGGCGTGGTCGGGCGGCGGTTCGGGCTGCTCCTGCCCCGGGCGGTGCTGGGCGAGCTGCGGTTGCCCGCCTACGTGGTGCGCGGCACGCCGGGTCTGGGGCCGCGGTGAGGTTCCGGAGCGGGTCCTCACCGCGAACGGGAGAGGCCGCTCCGACGGCGGACGCCGCCCGGGCGGCGTGACTGCGGGTGCCGCTGTGATGCCGGTCGCGCACGGATCCGGCCAAGTTGCCGAGGACGTCGCCTTCGGACGGTAAGGTTCGCGATCATGGATGCCGCTGAATTCGACCGTCGAGCCCGCGGTACGCACGTGGACTGGATACCCTCCGACCTGGTCGCCCGGCTCATCGAGCACGGCCACCTCGACCGGGTGCGACAGGAGGCGTCGTCCGGCGACTGGCACTGCGCCCGGGCGTGGGTGGAGCAGTTGGCCGCCGAGGACCGGCAGGACGACGCCCTGGCCGTGCTCGCCCCGTACATCGAGGCGGGCTCCTGGGACGCGGCCCGTGCGCACGCCGAGTTGCTGGAACGGTGGGGCTACGAGGAGGAGGCGATCGCCTTCGCCCAGGTGCTCTCCGAGCTGGGCGTCGGCGAGGGCGCGGCGTTCGAGCACCTCGCCCGGCTGCTCGCGCGGCACGGGCGGGGGGAGGAGGCGTTCGAGCTGCTCCGGCCGCACATCGAGGAGGCGGAGTTCGCGGCGGCGCTGGTCGACGTGACCGAGGGGCTCGGCCGGGACGAGGAGGTCGCGGAGCTGCTCGCGGCCAGGATCGAGGCACCGGCCAAGCGCTGGCCGAACGCGGAGCTCGGCGTCCCCGAGCCCGACAACGCCGTCGACCTGCTGGCCGTCGTCCGCGAGCGGCAGGGCCGGGTGGACGAGGCGATCGCCCTGCTGCGCGCCCGGGAGACCACCTCCGGCAACGGCCGTGGCCGGCTGGCCGATCTGCTGGCGCGGCACGACCGCGTCGAGGAGCTGCGGGCCTACGCGGCGGAGGACTCGCTCGGGAACGCCTCGACCGCCCTGGCCGAACTGCTGGAGCTGCGCGGCGACATCGAGGGCGCGGTCGAGGTCCACCGGGCGCGCGCGGCGCAGTCGCCGAACCAGGCGGCGCGGCTCGCCCGACTCCTGGCCCGGCACGGGCGGGGGACAGGCGATCGAGGTGCTGCGCGCCCTGCCGTGGGAGAGGGGCGGCGATGAGGACTGGATCGTCTCCACCCTGTGCGAGCTGTACGTCGACCAGCGGCGTGCCGAGGAGGGGCTGGCGTACCTGGACGGTGTGCTCGCCCGGTTCGGTGCGCCGGAGTGGGAGTACGTCCGGCTCCGGCCCCGACTGCTCGCCGCCTGCGGCCGCCTGGACCAGGCGATCGAGGAGCTGCGGGCCGATCCCGATGCCCCGTACGCGGCCGAGGAGTTGGCGTCGCTGCTCGCTGACGCCGGCCGCCTGGAGGAGGCTGCCGCGGTTCCCGCTGTTGCGGCGGACCGCCTGTTGCTCGCGCCGCTGCTGCTGAAGCTCGGACGGATCGACGAGGCCATGGCCGCCCTCCGGCCGTCCGCCTGACGCGCGTAGCCCGCGTCGCCGCCCTCGGGCGGCGACGGCCGCCGTGCGCGGCCGCGCCGCCACCCGCTCCTCCCGCCGCGTCCACTGCCGGGACAGCGGTGTCGCCGCTCGATGCGCCTGCCCTCCGTGCCCGCGGCTGCGGCCCTGGCGCGGGTGGCCGGCGGTGAGGCTGCCACGCGGTGGGCCGGTTGCACCCTCACCCGGTCGGCCGGTGGCAGTCCGGACGGCGCACGCCCCCCGTCCGGGGCTTCCGGCGAGCATTGCCGCGCCGTGGCCCCTAGGGTCTGTGGTGCGTCGACGGTGCCGCGCGCCGGGGCGTACGCCGCCCGCCGCGCGCCGGTGCGCGGCGGGCCCGAGACCGCGCCGCGAGGCAGACCCCGAGAGGTGGACCGCTCCATGCACACCGTCGTCCGCGGCGCCGGCGCGCTCGGCCTGGCCGCACTGCTGCTGGCCCCCGCCGCCGGCTGCCGGAGCGAGAGCAGCTCCGCCGCCGAGCCCGCGCCGATCTCCCCGGCCACCGGCGCCACCGCCACCGGCCTGGCCGCCCAGCAACTGGTCTGGCGCCCCTGCCCGGCCCCGAGCGCCGCCCAGGGCGGCGGCGCCGCGCCAGGGAACGACTGGCAGTGCGCCACTCTCAAGGCCCCGCTGGACCACGCCAAGCCGGACGGCGGGACCGTCGACCTCGCGCTGATCCGCAGCAAGGCCAAGGACGAACAGCACCGGATCGGCTCGCTGTTCTTCAACTTCGGCGGCCCCGGCGCCTCCGGCGTGGCCACCCTGCCCGCCTTCGCCAGCGCCTACGCCTCCCTCAACACCCGCTACGACCTGGTCAGTTTCGACCCGCGCGGGGTCGGCGACAGCGCCGGGGTGAAGTGCCTGGGCGACCGGGCGATGGACGTCAACGTGGCCGTCGACAGCACCCCCGACACCCCGGCGGGGGTCAAGGCGCTGGATGACGCCAACGCGCAGTTCGCCGCCGCCTGCGAGCGCAACTCCGGCCCGGTGCTGCCCTACGTGGACACCGAGAGCGCCGCCCGCGACCTCGACCTGATGCGGCAGGTGCTCGGCGACCAGAAGCTCTTCTACTTCGGCATCAGCTACGGCACCCAGCTCGGCGGCGTCTACGCGCACCTGTTCCCGAAGGAGGTCGGCCGGCTCGTCCTGGACTCGGTGGTCGACCCGACCAAGGACCCGCAGCAGGACGCGCTCGGCCAGGCCCAGGGCTTTCAACTCGCCCTCGGCAACTTCATGAAGGCCTGCGCCACCCAGGCCGCGATCGCCTGCCCGACCGGCAACGGCGGCGCCGAGGGCACGGCGAAGATCACCGGCCTGCTGCAGAAGCTCGCGCAGTCGCCGCTGCCCACCGACAGCGGGCGCAAGCTCACCGAGAGCCTGGCCATCACCGGCATCGCGGCCGCGCTGTACAGCCAGCAGACCTGGCCCGTGCTGGCCTCCGGGCTCACCGAGGCGATGCAGCAGGGCACCGGCAACACGCTGCTCCAGCTGGCCGACTCGCTGCTCGGGCGCGACTCGCAGGGGCGCTACAACAACCTGAACGCGGCCAACCGGGCGATCTCCTGCGTGGACGCCCGGCAGCGCTACTCCGACCAGGACGTCGAGCAGCAGCTGCCGCAGTTCCGCACCGCCTCCCCGGTGTTCGGCCCCTTCACCGCCTGGGGCCTGACCGGCTGCACCGGCTGGCCCGTCCCCGGAAAGACCGACCACCCGGAGGTCTCGGCCGAGGGCGCCGCCCCGATCGTGGTGGTCGGCACCACCGGCGACCCGGCCACCCCGGTCGAGGGTGCCCGTACGATGGCGCAGCAGCTGGGAGCGGGCGTCGGCGTCACGGTGACACTGAAGGGCGAGGGCCACGGCGGGTACAACACCGGCAACCCCTGCCTGAAGCGGACCGTGGACGCCTACCTGCTGGACGGCACGGTGCCGGCGGACGGGACCACCTGCAGCTGAGAAGTGGCCCATGGTAGTGGGCGGTGATTGGCCCTGGGGAGTGGTCCAATCGGGCCCTAGGATCGTCGATGTGAACGAGAACGCCACCAAAGTCGACTTCTACTTCGATCCCGTCTGCCCCTTCGCCTGGATCACCTCCCGGTGGATCCTGGAGGTCGAGAAGCAGCGCGAGCTGGACCTCAGCTTCCGGGTGATGAGCCTGTCCGTCCTCAACGAGGGCCGCACCGACCTGCCCGAGCGCTACCAGCGTCTGATGACCACGGGCTGGGGCCCCGTCCGGGTCTGCATCGCCGCCGCCGAGAAGCACGGCGAGCACGTCCTGCGCGACCTCTACACCGAGCTCGGCACCCGTCTGCACGACCAGGACCGCGCCGCCGACGACACCCTCATCCGCGAGGCCCTGGTCGCGGCCGGCCTGCCCGAGGAGCTCGCCGAGGCGGCCGACAGCACCGCGTACGACATCGCGCTGCGCAAGAGCCACCACGAGGGCATGGACCCGGTCGGCGAGGAGGTCGGCACCCCGACCATCCACGTGGACGGCGTCGCCTTCTTCGGCCCGGTGCTGAGCGCGATCCCGCGCGGGGAGGACGCCGTACGGGTCTTCGACGGGGTCCGGCTGCTGGCCGGGTACCCGAAGTTCTTCGAGCTCAAGCGGACTCGGACGGGGTCGCTGGACTTCTCCTGACCGGCGGGCCGCCGAGGCAGGGGCGTCCCTTCAGCGGCGGCGCTGCTTGATCTTGATCAGCCCCGACCGGGGATGGCCGACGACGGTCACGGTCGGGGCTCCCGGCTCCGCCACCTCGGTGGCCTTGTTGACGATGTGGCCGGTGTTGGTGCTCGACCCGTCCACCCGCACGCCCCAGCCTGCCGGGACGACCAGTCGGATGTGGCCCGCACCGCACGCCGCCTCGACGGTGACCTCGCGGTGCGGGCAGACGGCCTCGGTGAAGTCGATCTCGATGTGCATCATCCGGCACTCGGCGACGATCCGCGAGGGCACCGTCCAGCGGCCGCTCTGCCGGATGTTGCCCAACGTGGGCTTGAGGACCAGCGCGTCGGCCCCGGATCCGGCGGCGGACGGGTGGCTGCCCAGATCCGCCACCAGGGCGTCGAGTTCGCGGTAGGTCCGGGCCGCGTAGGCGCGGTCGAGTCGCTCCGTCAGCTCCCCGAGGTCGATGCGGCCCTCGCCCGCCGCGATGCGCAGCCGCTCGGCCACCGCCTCCCGGTCGGCGTCCCCGGCGCGGGGATCCACCTGGGTCTCCGGGGTCGTTCGTATCGGCAGCTGCTCCGGGTTGCTCATGGGAGGACTGTGATCGCCGGCGCCGCGGCCGGTCGACGGCGGATCAGTTTCCGGTCTGGCGAAGATCCCTGAGGGCCGCGGCGAGCGGCCAGGCGAGCAGGACCAGCAGGATCCCGGCGGTCAGCGCGGTGGCCGGGTGGCCTGCCGTCGAGGTGGCCAGCAGGGTGGAGCCGGCCAGCACCCCGGTGGTGGCGAGGGCGCCGAGGCCAAGCCTCAGCCGGAACGGGGACGGCGTGGCCAGCGCGGCCCGGCCCGCCGGGCCCGCCACCGTGCGGCAGGTCTGCAGGGCGCCGACGGCCAGCACCGTCCACCAGCAGGCGACGGCGGCGAGGCGGTAGTCGCCGGCCGCGAGGGCCGAGCCGAGCGCGGAGTGCGCGAGCGCCACCAGGCCCGCGCCCGCCAGGGCCGGGACGGTGAGGCGGCGGGCGGCGGTGGCGAGCAGGGCGCGCAGTGCGGCGGGGTCGCGGTGGGGGAGCGGGGTGACCAGTGCCAGCCCGACCAGCAGCAGCGCCTGGCCGAGCGGCGCCGCCCAGGCTCCGCCGGGTGCGGCGGCCTGGCGGGCGCCCTGTTCGGCGGCCAGGGCGCCGACGAACCCGGTCGCCAGCGCGACGGCGAGGGCCAGGACGGCGGTTCGGTCGCGTCGTTGGGTGCGGTGGTCGGCGGGCCAGATCGCCGGGTGCAGCCACAGGTCCGCGATCGCGGCCAGCAGCCCGGGCCAGGTACGCCAGTCGGCCGACCGCACCTCCTCGGCCAGTTCCTCGCCCCAGCGCTCGCGCATCGGCGCCGGGTAGAGCCGGAACAGGTCGACGGGCCGCCGCGGACGCCCGCCGCTCACGCGGGATTCCCCCTGAGGCCGGCCAGCCCGGCGGCGGCCACCTTCGCCATCGACCGCAGCTCCTGCTCCAGCAGCTGCCGCCCCTGCGGGGTCAGTCGTACCGGACGCTGGCGCGGCTGCGACCCGGCGTCGTCGGCGGGTTCGATCAGCTGCTTGGCCTCCAGGCGGGTCAGCGCCCCGTAGAGGCTGCCGGGGCCGAGCTTCTGACCGACCAGCCGCTCGATGGCGGCGTTGACGGCGTAGCCGTGCAGCGGCCCCTCGGCCAGTGCGCAGAGCACCAGCGTCTGTGCGTCGTACGCCTGCATGGGCGCTCACTCCCTCGGATGCGACTCTCCGGGCCACGATACTACGTGACAAGTACTACGCGGCGTGTACTATTCCGGCGTGGTCGAGGCGCAGCCGCCGGCGACCGAACATGCCGTGGAGGTGGGGGAGTTGACGCGCAGATGGGGATCGGTGCGGGGATGGGGATGGCTGCCGGTCGCGGCGGCACTGGCCGTGGTCGCGCTGGTGGCCGTACGGATGCCGACCGGGGTGATGGGCACGCTCGGCCGGATCCTCCCGGCGGAGCACGAGCTCGCGCGGCACGTGGCGCCGGGGTTGCCCTGGCTGCCGGACCTGCTGGTGCGCGGCGGGAAGGGCGACGGGAAGGACGGTGGGCCGCGGTGAGCGGGACGCAGCGGCGCGCGCTGTGGGGCGCCCTCGCCCTGGCGTTGGCGTTCACCGGCTTCGCCTACTCGACGACCCAGGTGCGGCTGCTGCGGGCGGCGAGCCCCTGGCAGGCGGATCCGTACGACGCGGTGGTGTCCTTCACGCTCTTCCTGGTCCCCGCGCTCACCGCCCTGACGGCCGTACGGGCCTCGCTCTGCCGGGGCGGCGGGCCGCAGCCCGGCTACCGGGTGGACCAACTGCTGAGGGCGGCCCGGCTGGGTGTCGCGCTCGTCGCGGTGACCGTCGCCACCGATGCGACCGCCGCGGCCCTGCGGGCGGAGCGCGAGCTGTGGGACGGGCGGACGGCCTGGCTGATCGCCGCTCTGCTGCCGCTGGCGGCGGGCGCCGGCTGGTGCCTGGTCCTGCTGCGGCGGGCCGGGCGGGAGGTGCCGCCCGAGGAGCGGCGGCGCCCGGGCGGCGACTGGCTGGACGATCTCGCCCTGCTCGCCGCGCCACTGGCCGACCTCGGGGCCATCGCCCGTTTCCTGCGAGGCCACATCGTGGCTGCCGCGGCCGGGCTGAGCCTGCTGGCCGGCGCGCTGGTGGTCACCGGACAGGCGGGCGGCGAAGGCTGGCCCGGCCGGCAGCTGGCACTGGCCGAACTCACCGTCTTCTTCAGCGGGTTCTTCGCCTTCTGCCTGCTCTGCGACGCCCTCCTGCGGATCGCCGTGACGCCGCGCAAGCCCGGTGCGGGGCGGGCCGCCGCCTTCGCCGCCGCGCTGGCGGTGCCGGTGAGCGGCGGCTTGCGGGACGCGCTGTGGTCGCTGGTCGGGTTGCCGGGTGCGGCGGACTCGGCGGTCAGGCTGTTGGGGCTGATGGCCGGGTGTGCGGTGCTCGTGGGCGCGGCGACCCTGGCCGCGGTGCGGGTGCGGGTGGCGAGATCGCCCGGTACGGCCGGCTGACCCTGCCCGGGCCGGCGGAGGCCGTGGGGCGGTGGCCGAACGCGTCGGACGGGCGGCCCGCGTTCGGCCGGAACCGGAACCTGTTCGGCCTCCCGTCCGGGCCCGGAGCGTCCGACCATGGAGAGGAAGGCCCCCGAGAGGGACTCCGGGTAGCGGCACCGAGAGGCGGTGAGCGTGGATGATCGTACGAACGCGGCTGCGCGCTGCCCGCCACCCCGCGACCCCGCCCGGCACGGGACCCGGCTCCGGCCCCGGCGACCCCGGCAAGGGCCCGGGTCCATGGCAGCGGCCGGGCCCCGGCCCCGGTGGCACCCCGCCCAAGCCCCCCGCGCCCTCGTGGCGCCGCTGGCTGCTGCCCGTCGCCGTCCTCGCCACCCTGCTCCTGCTCGCCCTGTTCTCCAAGTCCGCCCCGACCGGCGCCCGCTACGGCTACACCGACTTCCTGAACCGGGTCGACGCCGGCCAGGTACAGACCGTGGACGTCAGCGACACCGGCGGGGTGAGCGGCACGCTCAAGGACGGCACCCGCTTCACCAGCCAGATCCCCACCGCCCTGGACACCTCCCAGCTCAGCCACGCGCTCTCCGACCAGCACGTGAACATCACCGCCAGCCACTCCGGCAACGGCAGCTCGCTCTGGTCCACCCTGCTGCTGTTCCTGCCGCTGCTGATCTTCGGCGGGCTGTTCCTCTGGTCGGGCCGGATGGCCGCACGAACGCTCGGCGGCGGGCTGAGCGCGATCGGCCGCTCCCGGGCGAAGATCATCGAGGCCGAGCGGCCCGCCACCGGCTTCGCCGATGTGGCCGGGTACGAGGGGGTGAAGCAGGAGGTCAGCGAGGTGGTCGACTTCCTGCGCAGCCCGGAGCGGTACGCCGCCGCCGGAGCCAAGGGGCCACGCGGGGTGATCATGGTCGGCCCGCCGGGCACCGGCAAGACGCTGCTCGCCCGGGCGGTCGCCGGGGAGGCCTCGGTGCCGTTCCTCTCGGTGACCGGCTCCGGTTTCGTGGAGATGTTCGTCGGTGTCGGCGCCTCCCGGGTCCGCGACCTGTTCGAGGAGGCCCGCAAGCGCGCGCCGTCCATCATCTTCATCGACGAGATCGACGCGGTCGGCGGCCGCCGTGCGGGCGGCTCGCGGATCGGCGGCAACGACGAGCGCGAGCAGACCCTCAACCAGCTCCTGTCCGAGATGGACGGCTTCGACCAGAGCACCGGGATCGTCGTCATCGCCGCCACCAACCGGCCGGACGCCCTCGACCCGGCCCTGCTGCGCCCCGGCCGGTTCGACCGGCAGGTCACCGTGCCGCTGCCCAACCAGGCCGAGCGGGCGGCCATCCTCGCCGTGCACACCCGGGGCAAGACCCTCGCCCCGGATACCGACCTGGACCGGATCGCCCGCGGCACCCCCGGCTTCTCCGGCGCCGACCTCGCCAACCTGGTCAACGAGGCCGCGATCAACGCGGTCCGCGCCGAACGCGCCACCATCACCGCGACCGACCTCGACGACGCCCGCGACCGGGTGCTGCTCGGGCGCCGGGAGTCCTCCAACGCGCTGCTGCCCGAGGAGCGGCAAGCCGTCGCCGTGCACGAGTCCGGGCACGCGCTGATGGCCGCGCTGTGCGAGCACGCCGACCCCGTCGCCAAGGTGACCATCCTCCCGGCGGGCGTCGCGCTCGGCGCCACCCAGCAACTCCCCGAGGCCGAGCGGCACCTGTACAGCGAGAGCTATCTGAACGATCTTCTCACCGTCCAACTCGGCGGGCGGGCAGCTGAGTTGGTGGTTTTCGGTGAGGGCTCGACGGGCGCCGCCAACGACCTCGCCAACGCCACCTCGGTGGCCACCCGGATGGTTCGCGAGTTCGGTCTCTCCCCGGACCTCGGCCCGGTCGGCTACTCCAGCGGTTCCCCGCAGTACCTCGGCGAGCACCCCGAGGACCTGCTGCGCCGCCCGTACTCCGAGCAGACCCAGCGCGCGGTGGACGAGGCGGTGGCCGCGCTGCTGCGCGGTGCCGAGCGCCGGGCCGTCGGTCTGCTGCACGAACACCGGCACCACCTGGACGAGTTGGCGGAGCTGCTGGTCGCCCAGGAGACCGTGGACGGCCGCGTGGTGCTGGACATCCTCCGGCACCCCGCGCCCGAGGCCGCGCCTGGGGCCGAGGCCGGGGCCGAGGCCGCGACCGAGGCCGAGGTCTAAGTGGTCGGCTCCGGAAATCCTTCGAGGGTTGACGTCGGAGTCCAAGCAGTGCTGGGGCGGCCGTCAGGGGATCAACCGGCATCGTCTCAACTGGCGGCTGACCCAGGTCTGACGTCTCGGTGAGGTTGGACTCGGTGCAGGGGGCACGCCTCAGAATGTTGCAGGTACGCTCCGCTGGTGTCGAAGAAGCAGAAGAAGAGGTTCCGCTCTGCGGCCCGCGCCGCTGGCGCGGGCATCGTGTTCGAGAAGGCGTCACGGGCGGCGGTTCCGGCCGAGACAGCCCGTCGTCGCCTGCACGTGGGTGCTGCAGTTCTCGGCGGGGCCGTAGGGGGCGCCATCGTTGTACCTGCGCTCCTGGAGCGATTCGGGGTAATGCGGTCCGGTGCGTGGGTGCCCGGCATGTTCGCGGGGTTGGCTTTGGCGCTGGGGTTTCCGCTCCTGTACACAACGTTTCGCTCGGAACGTCACGGTCCTGGTTGGCAGCTTCTCACTGCTCGGACTGTTACGGGCGACCGCACGGTCGATCTGAGCAAGCTGACGCAGATACGTCGAGTTCGTGTCCCCAGCAAGGCCGGCTGGTTGGACGAGTTCTGGATCAAGGACTGCCGAGGCGTCGTCCTCCTTGTGGACAAGGAGGTACTCATGGGTCCCCCAGGGCACGCAGTGGTTCACAGTTCGGAGATCTCAGGCTCGCTGGGAATCGTGAAGATCTCTCGGCATGCGGCCGTCGGACTTGGCCTCAACGAGCCCTCAACTGCATACCGGGCAACCCGCGCATGTGCAGATGCACTTCTCGGGATCCTGACCCCCGGGGCAGTTGCCGCTCTTGGAATCCTGGCCAGCTGGCTCACCAGAACAGCGTGAGACACGGCCAAAGAGATCGGAGAGGGTGTCGATCATCCCGAACGCCTCTCCCGAGATTGGCCGTTGCCTCCTATGCCCCTGGGCCGCGCCGTGTGCCTTACCCTGACCGCCGCCGAGCGCCACCGGCTGAAGAAGATGGCCTACGGCCACAAGACCGGACACCAGGCCCGGCAACGGGCAACCGTCGTTCTGCTGGCAGCACGCGGCCGGGGCAACGCCCGGATCGCCGCCGAAACCCGTCTGCACGTCGATACCGTGCGGACCTGGCGGAACCGGTTCGCCCAGGGCGGGCTGCCGGCCCTGGCCGACCGCAAGCGCAGCGGGCGACCGGCCCGCTTCACCCCCGTGCAGGTAGCCGAGGCCAAGGCCCTGGCCTGCCAGCCCCGACTGAGACCGGGGTGCCGTTGTCGCGCTGGTCGTGCCCGGAACTGGCCGCCGAGCTGACCGTGCGCGGGATCACCGACAGCATCTCGGCGTCCACGGTGCGCCGCTGGCTGCGCGAGGATGCGCTCAAGCCCTGGCAGTACCGGTCCTGGATCTTCATCCGGGACCTGGACTTCCGCGCCAAGGCCCAGCGCGTCCTTGACCTGTACGCCCGAACATACGAGGGCGAACCCCTCCGCCCTGACGAGTACGTGCTCTCCAGCGACGAGAAAACCTCGATCCAGGCCCGCTGCCGCTGCCACCCGACCCTGGCCCCGGGCCAGGCCAGGGCGATGCGCGTCAACCACGAGTACGGCCGCGGTGGCGCCGTGGCCTACCTGGCCGCCTACGACGTCCACCAAGCGAAAGTCTTCGGCCGCTGCGAGGCCACCACCGGCATCGTGCCGTTCATGGCTCTGGTCGAACAGGTCATGACGCAGGAGCCCTACGCCAGTGCGAAGCGCGTCTTCTGGATCGTCGACAACGGCTCCTCGCACCGCGGCAAGAAGGCCATCGACCGCCTTGCCGCCAGGTTCCCGAACGCCACCCTGGTCCACACCCCGGTCCACGCCTCCTGGGTGAACCAGATAGAGATCTTCTTCTCCATCGTGCAACGCAAGGTCGTCTCGCCCAACGACTTCACCGACCTCGACCAGGTCAGGGATCGTCTCCGAGGATTCGAAGACCGCTACAACGCCACGGCACAGCCGTTCCAGTGGAAGTTCACCACCTCCGACCTGGACGATCTGCTGGCCCGGCTCGACCGGCACACGCTCGCCGACCGACACCAAGAATCCTCCGTCGCACTGGCCGCCTGATCAACCCCCGAAGGACTTCCAGCGTCGACCACTAAGGCTTGGGCGGGCGCTCGAAGAAGGTCTCCAGCACCACTGTGGCCTGGGTGCCGTTCACGCCCTCGATCGCGTAGAGGCGGCGCAGCACGTCCTGGAGCTGCTCGGTGGTGGCCGTGCGCACCTTGACCAGCACCGAGGCGCTGCCCGCGATGATGTGCGCCTCCTCGATCTCCGGTACGGCGGCGAAGGCGGCGGCCGAATCGCCCATCCAGGCGGAGGAGTCCACCAGTACGAAGGAGAGCACGCCGAGCCCCAGGCTCCGCGGGTCCACCTCCACCGTGGTGCGGCGGAGCACCCCGCGCTCGCGCAGCTTGCGCACCCGCTCGTGCGCGGCCGCGGCGGAGAGGCCCACGGCCCGCCCGAGGGCCGCGTACGGCTGGCCGGCGTCCTGCTGGAGCAGGGCGAGCAGGGCGCGGTCGGTCTCGTCCAGGTTTTCGATCACCATGGTGGAACCATATCCCGTTCTGTCATACTCCCGAGTCTCAGAACTACATTCGGCAGATGGCATCGGGGAGTGGATTGTGTCTGGCCATATCAGCTTCGGACTGTACGAGATTCTGGACGACCGGTTCCGGCGGTGCGCCAACGGCGACACCAGGCTGGAGAAGCTCTACGGCGACTGCCGCTGGGCCGAGGGGCCGCTCTACCTGCCGGCCTGGCGGCAGGTGATCTGGAGCGACATCCCCAACGACCGTCTGCTGCGCTGGGACGAGGCCACCGGCACCGTCGGGGTCTTCCGCTCCCCGGCCGGCCACCCCAACGGCAACACCCTCGACCGCGAGGGCCGTCTGATCAGCTGCGAACAGGGCAACCGCCGGGTCACCCGCACCGAACACGACGGCAGGATCACCGTCCTCGCCGACCGTTACCGGGGCAAGCGGCTCAACTCGCCCAACGACGCCGTCGTCGGCTCCGACGGCGCGATCTGGTTCTCCGACCCGGACTTCGGCATCACCAGCGACTACGAGGGCCACCGCGCCGAGCCCGAGATCGGCGCCCGCAACGTCTACCGGATCGACCCGCACAGCGGTGAGGTCCGGCTCGCCGCCGACGGCTTCGAGGGGCCGAACGGACTGGTCCTCTCCCGCGACGAACGGCGGCTCTACGTCAACGACAGCCGGGCCGGGCACATCCGGGTCTTCGACGTCGGCGCGGACGGCACCCTCGGCGGCGACCGGATCTTCGTCGGCGGCGACGGCCGCCGGTTCGACAACATCCGCTTCGACCTCGACGGCCGGCTCTGGGCGGCCGCCTTCGAGGACGGCGTCCACTGCTACGCGCCCGACGGCACCCTCATCGGCCGTATCCTCGTCCCCGAGCCCGTCTCCAACATCACCTTCGGCGGCCCGAAGAACAACCGCCTGTTCATCACCGCCACCACCTCGCTGTACTCGCTGGTGACGACGATGACGGGCACCCACCGTGTGACCTTCCCCAAGGAGTCGGCATGACCGTGACCCCGCCCGCGGACCTCCAGCGGCAGATCGCCCTCGCCCTCGGAGTGGCGCCCGTCCCCGACCCCGCGAAGGAGGCCGAGCGGCGGGTGGCCTTCCTGGCCGAGCAGCTGCGGGCCTCGGGTGCGCGCACCCTGGTGCTGGGCATCAGCGGCGGCGTCGACTCCACCACCACCGGCCGGCTCTGCCAGCTCGCCGTCGAGCGGTTGCGGGCCGAGGGGCGCCGGGCCGGCTTCACCGCGATGCGGCTGCCCTACGGCGTCCAGGCGGACGAGGCGGACGCCCAGCGCGCGCTCGACTTCATCCGTGCCGACGAGGTGCTGACCGTCGACATCAAGCCCGCGACCGACGCCGCCCTGGACGCGCTGCTGGCGGCCGGGCTGGCTTTCACCGACCACGCCCACGAGGACTTCGTGCGCGGCAACGTCAAGGCCCGCCAGCGGATGGTGGTCCAGTACGCGGCCGCCGGCGCCTCCGGCGGCCTGGTCGTCGGCACCGACCACGCGGCCGAGGCCGCCGTCGGCTTCTTCACCAAGTACGGCGACGGCGCGGCCGACGTCATGCCGCTCTCCGGGCTCACCAAGCGCCAGGTGCGCTCGATCGCCGCGGTGCTGGGCGCGCCCGCCGAACTGGTCGGCAAGATCCCCACCGCGGACCTGGAGAACCTCGCCCCCGGCCGCCCCGACGAGGAGGCCCTCGGTGTCGAGTACGACGCCGTGGACGACTTCCTGGAGGGCCTGCCGGTCAGCGAGGAGGTGTTCGACACCGTCCTCGGTCACTACCGCCGCACCGAGCACAAGCGCGGCCTGCCGATCACCCCGGGCCAGGCCTGACCGGCCGGGCGGCCCGCGCGGCCGGGGCCGTCCCCGGAGCGGCGGCGGACGACGCCCCCGGCGCCCCCGCGGGTTCGGTCCGGCCGGGTGCCGCGGGTGCCCGAACCGCCGGACCCGGTGCGGCGGCCGGCGGGCCGGTGACCCCCTTGATCGTCGGGGCGTGAGCCCGGTTACGGTACCGGGTGAACGATCGTTAGCTCGAAGGGGGAGTCGGCGTGGAAGAAATGACGGTGCGTCCGGTGGGGTGGGTGGTCGGCGGACGGGAGGACGTCCGGGACGACGGCTGGGGGAGCGTCGGGGCGGTGATCCGGCTGGACGGCGGGCAGTTCGGGGAGGAGGCGCTGTACGGGCTGGCGGACTTCTCGCACCTGGAGGTGGTGTACCACTTCGACCGCGTCCCGGTGGGGAAGGTCGAGACCGGCGCCCGCCACCCGCGCGGCAACACCGACTGGCCGCTGGTCGGCATCTTCGCCCAGCGCGGCAAGAACCGCCCCAACCGGTTCGGGGTCTCGCGCTGCGCGCTGGTCCGGGTGGACGGACTGGAGCTGCACGTCACCGGCTTGGACGCGGTGGCCGGTACGCCGGTGCTCGACATCAAGCCGTACATGGGCGAGTTCGGCCCGCGCGGGGAGGTCCGCCAGCCCGCGTGGTCGACGGAACTGATGCGCGCCTACTACGACGGCGAGGCCTGACCGGTGGCCCAGGGGCGACTCGCGGTGGTGTCCGGCGGCGGGACCGGGATCGGGCGGGCGATCGCCGCCCGGCTGGCCGGGGACGGGAACCGGGTGGTGATCCTCGGCCGCCGGGCGGCCGTGCTGGAGCAGGCCCGGGAGGAGATCGAGCGGGGCGCCGGGGCGGGCACGGTCGTGCCGCTGGCGGGCGACCTGACCGACCCGGCGGCGGTCGGGGCGGTGGCCGCCCGGATCGCCGGACTCGGGCCGGTGGACGTGCTGGTGAACAACGCGGGCGCGATCATCACCCCGCCCGAGGACGACAGCCTGGCCGCCCTGGCCGCGTCCTGGCGGCGGGACCTGGACACCAACCTGCTCACCGCCGTGCTGCTGACCACCGCCCTCCAGGGCGCGCTGCGCCGCCCCGGCGGCCGGCTGGTGGTGATCAGCTCGGCGGCCGCCCAACGCGGCGGTGCGGGCCCGCACTCGGCCGGTTCGTACGCCGCCGCGAAGGCCGCCCTGCACGGCTGGGCCTTCGGCCTGGCGCGGCAGTTGGGGCCGGACGGGATCACGGTGAACGTGCTGGCGCCCGGCTACGTCGAGGACACCGAGATCTTCGGAGCCGACCGGGACGAGGAGTTCCACGCCCGGAAGATCGCCGACACCCTGGTCGGCCGGGCCGGCACCCCCGAGGACGTGGCCGAGGCGGTCGCCTACCTCGCCTCCCCGGCGGCCGGCTACCTCACCGGGCAGGTGATCGGCCTGAACGGCGGTGCGGTACTGGGCAGATGAGCCGTTCATCGGTCGTCTACCGCCCCTGCCTACGGTGAGTCGCAGAACGAGCAGAACGCACCGGGCCCGAACGCAGGAGTTTCCGATGTCCAGGATCATCACCACCGCCCTGCCCGCGCACGGGCACGTCAGCCCGTTGCTGGCGATCTCCGCCGACCTCGCCACGCGCGGCCACGAGGTGGTCTTCCTCGGCGGTTCGCGCTTCGCGGGCGCCGCCGAAAGGGCGGGGGTGCGCTTCGTCGCGCTGCCCGCCGAGGCGGACTGGGACGACCGCGACCTCGACGCGTCCTTCCCCGGCCGGGCGAGCCTGCCGCCCGGGCCGGAGCGGATCGCCTTCGACGTCCAGCACGTGTTCCTCGACCCGATCCCGCACCAGTACCGGGCGCTGCTCGCGCTGCTGGAGGAGTTCCCGGCCGATGCGGTGATCGCCGACGCCTTCATCCAGGGCGCCCTGCCGCTGGCCCTCAGCCGGCCGCGGGCGGAGCGCCCGGCCCTGATCGGCATCGGCCTCACCCCGTCGATGCTGCCGAGCGTGGACACCGCGCCGTTCGGGCTGGCGCTGCCGCCGCTGCCGGGGGAGGAGGGCCGGGCCCGCAACCGGCCCCTGCAGGAGGAGATGGACCGGCGCGGCGAGCCGCTGCGGCGCCACGCCGAGAAGGTGTTCGCGGGGGTGGGCGTCCGGCTGCCGGAGGGCCCGCGCGGGCAGGCGCAGGTGACGGTGCCGGACGAGTACCTGCAGCTCACCGTGCCGGGCTTCGAGTACCCGCGCAGCGACGCGCCCGCCACGTACCGGCTGATCGGCGCGCTGCCGGGCCTCGTCGGCGACGAGCGGCCGCTGCCCGGGTGGTGGGACGAGGTGACCGACGAGCGGCGGGTCGTGGTGGTCACCCAGGGCACGCTGGCCAACACCGACCTCGGCGAGCTGGTCGCCCCGACCGTCCGCGCCCTGGCGGACCGGGACGACCTGCTGGTGGTGGCCGCCACCGCCCGCCCGGACGGGCCGCAGCGGCTGGCCGAGCTGCTCGGCGGCAGCCTGCCGGGCAATGTCCGCGTCGCCGGGTACGTCCCGTTCGACCGGCTGCTGCCGCACACCGACGTGCTGGTGAGCAACGGCGGCTACGGCGGGGTGCAGACGGCGCTGCGGTACGGGGTGCCGCTGGTGGTGGCCGGGGCGAGCGAGGACAAGCCGGAGGTGGCGGCCCGGGTGGAGTGGGCGGGCGTGGGGCTGGACCTGCGGACCGACCGCCCGGCGCCGGAGGCGGTCGGCCGGGCGGTGGACCGGGTGCTCGGCGAGGGCCGGTTCCGCGAGCGGGCCCGCGCGCTGGGCGCGGAGTTCGCGGAGTACCGGCCGTTCGACACCATTGCCGAGCTGGTGGAGTCGCTGTAGCCCCGAGAGGCGCCGTGGCACTGAGAGGCGCCGTGGCCCCAGAAGCGGCGCCGTGACCCCGAATGCGCCGGGGAAACGATTCGTCAGTCGCCGTCCGCGTCCGGCTCCGGGGTGGGCGCGGCGGCGGGCTTGAGGCCGACCTTGGCCTCGGCCGTGGTCCAGTCGGTGGCGATCGCGCTCTGGGCCGCGGCCAGGGTGACCTGCCCCTTGCAGATCGCGGTGTGCAGATGGGTCTCCACCGAGTCCTTGGGGTTGTTCGGACCCTTGCCCGGGACGTGGCCGGGGGAGGGCGGCTGGACCCACAGGTTGCGCGGGTCGTTGGGGTCGCCGCCGAGCTGCAGGCTGATCAGGTGGTCGTACTCGGCGTCGCCCATCGGGCCGGTGTAGCCGTAGGACTTGGCGTTCTCGGCCTTCTCCTTGCCGGTGATGTTCGCCGGCGGGCGGATGGTCGAGGTGTAGCCGCCCGGCTTGCAGATGGTGTCGTTGATGTTGCCCTGGTTGACCGCCGGGCTGATCGCGCCGGGGGTGCAGTTCGGGTCGGGCAGCGGCTGCTTGTCCGCGGTGTAGCGGAAGTGGCAGCTGCCCGCCGCGGGCTGCGGCTGGACGTCGTACGAGGGCTTCGGGCCGGGCCCGGTCACGATCGCGGCCGGGGCGGGCTGGGCGGCGTCGCCGCCGGCCGCCGGGGCGGAGCTGTGGGCGCTCGCCTTGCCGTGGCCGGTGTCCTTGGCGGTGTGGCCGCCGCTGGACGAGCAGCCTGCGGCTGCTGCGAGCAGGACGGCCGCGGCTATGGCGAGGGCGCCTCGGGCGGGAGCCGGCACGGAGTTCCTCCAGGTCGTTGCGGGTGCGCGTGCGGCCGGTCGGCGATGTGCCGATGGCCGCGCCAGCGGACACTACCGTGTGGAGGGGGCCGAACGGGTGACGCCACGTCCGGGCGCGGGAGGAGTGTCGCGGGCGCGCGGAATCGTTTCCGCATTCCTGACGTGACGCCAGGGCCGCTCCCGCGACCCGACCTCGGCACGGGGCGCTCGACTCCGAACCGGGGGAGTTCAACGGCAGGCGATTATTCGGAGTCGGCGACGGTGCGGTCAATACACGGCGAAGGGAGAGGAGTTCCGTCCGCGCGTGGTGAACGCGCCGCCGCCGAAGCGGAATTCAGGATTCAGTCAGTGCCGCGGACGCTCAGCGGTAGGCCTCCGGCGCGGCCGGCCGGCCCGCGTCCTGCACCTCGACCAGGTAGCGCCAGCAGTCCGGGCGGCTGCCGTCCCGGTCGGTGAAGCCGTACTCCCGGGCCAGCTGTCCGCTGGAGAGGGACCGGCCGTTCCAGCGGGCGACCTCCGGGTCGGCGGCCAGCGCGGCGACCGCCCGGCCGACGTAGTACGGGGTCTCCGAGATGCCGAAGTGCGGCTCCCGGGCCACGGCCTCGCGCCAGTTCTCCTCGGTCACGCCGAAGTGCTCCAGCATGATCTCGGAGCGCATCCACCCCGGGGTCAGGGCCACGGCGGTGGCGCCGCGCGAGCCGAGCTCGTGGCCCAGGGAGAAGGCCATCCGCAGGACGGAGGCCTTGGCCAGGTCGTAGAAGAAGGAGTTGCGGTAGGTGGCGCGGTTGTACTCCTCCGTGCCGTCCGTCATCTCCACCAGCAGGCCGCCCGGGTCCTTCAGCAGCAGCGGCAGGGCGTGGTGGCTGGTGATCGCGTGGGTCTCCACCGCCAGGCGCAGCAGCCGCAGGCCGTCGTCCAGGCTGTGCTCCCAGACCGGGGTGTTCCAGCCGAACAGCTTCTCGCCGCCCCAGATGTCGTTCACCAGGACGTCCAGCCGGCCCTGCTCGGCCTCGATCCGCTCCACCAGGGCGGCCACCTCGGCCGGGACCAGGTGGTCCGTCGGCACCGCGATGCCCCGGCCGCCCGCCGCGGTGACCAGCTCGGCGGTGTCCTCGATCGTCTCGGGCCGGTCGTACTCCGAGCGCTGCTGCCGGGTGGTGCGCCCGGTCACGTACACCGTCGCGCCCGCCGCGCCGAGCTCCACCGCGATGCCCCGCCCGGCGCCCCGCGTCGCTCCCGCGACCAGGGCGATCCGACCGTTCAGTGTCGCCGCCATCTGCCTGCCCTCCCGAGTGGATGAACTCATGGCCGTGCCGGCGCCCGTCCGTGGACGAACGCCGGCACCATCCAAGCGCGGGGGTCTGACAAACGGCGCCGGGGCGCGCGTCAGCGGATCAGCGGGCCTGGGACTCCTTGGCGGCCTTCGCGGCGGCCTCGGCGGCCTCCTTCTCGTGCTTGGCCTTGATCCGGGCGTTCTCCTTGCGGACGTCCACCTGGTTGGCGCGCTCGTGCTGGAGCCAGAGCGGGTTCTCGGCCTTGACGGCCTCGATCTGCTCGGTGGTGAGCGCCTCGGTCACGCCGCCGCGGGCCAGGCCGGAGATCGAGATGCCGAGCTTGGCGGCGATCACCGGGCGGGGGTGCGGGCCGTTCTTGCGCAGCTCCTGGAGCCACTGCGGCGGCTCGGCCTGCAGCGCGTTCAGCTCCTCGCGGGAGACCACGCCCTCCTGGAAGTCGGTCGGCGCCGCGGCGAGGTAGATCCCCAGCTTCTTGGCCGCCGTCTCCGGCTTCATGGTCTGGCTGGTCTTCTGCTTGAGCGATGTCATGAAGACAAGGGTAAGGGAGTGCGCGGGCGCTTCCGGTCACGGTCGGTAGCCTTGCCCTGTGACAGACATGCAGGTGAACCCGTCCTTCCGGCTCGCGTACGTTCCGGGCGTGACCCCCGGCAAATGGGCCCGGGTCTGGGTCGAGCGGCTTCCGGACGTCCCGCTCGACCTCGTCGCGGTCCCCTCCGAGGAGGGCGAGCGGACCGTGCGGGAGGGCTCGGCGGACGCCGGGCTGATCCGCCTGCCGGTCGACAAGGACGTGCTCAGCGCGATCCCGCTGTACACCGAGACCACCGTCGTGGTCTTCCCCAAGGACCACTGGCTCGCCGCCGCCGAGGAGGTCACCCTCGACGACCTCGCCGAGGACGTGGTCTTCCACCCGCTCGACGACACCCTCGGCTGGGCCGCCGACGCCCTGCCCGGCCGCCCGGCCGTCGAGCGCCCGGCGACCACGGCGGACGCCATCGAGCTGGTGGCGGCCAACGTCGGCGTGCTGCTGGTGCCGCAGTCGCTGGCCCGGCTGCACCACCGGCGGGACCTCACCTACCGGCCGGTGGTGGAGGCGCCGCAGTCCCAGGTCGCGCTGTCCTGGCTGCAGGAGCGGACGACGGACCTGGTGGAGGAGTTCATCGGGATCGTCCGGGGGCGGACGGTCAACAGCTCGCGCGGGCGGGGCACCGGACAGGCCTCGGCCGCCCCGGCCGCTCAGCCGAAGAAGGCGGCGGCGCCGCGGAAGCCGCAGCAGCAGAAGGCGGGCGGGCAGCAGCGGGCCGGCGGGCAGAAGACGGGCGGCCAGAAGTCCGGGGCCCGGGGCGGTGCGGCGGCGGCCCGGCGCGGCAAGCCGAAGCGGCGCTCGTAAGGCCGAAGCGGCGCCCGGCGCGGGCGCGTGGCGTAGCGTCGGCCCCGTTCCGGACAGTGGCGGTGGGAGGAGCGGGGCCGTGTGGCATGACCTGGTGGTCGTCCGGATTTTGATCGTGGAGAAGGTCCTCCGGACGATCGCCGGCATGGCGGCCGGAGGCCGGCCGCCCCGCTGACGGCGGCGGGGTCGTTGCCCCGCTACTGCCCCGCGTTCCGCTCCCGCGTCTTGCGCTGCATCTCGTCCAGGATGGCCAAGGTCTCGGGGTGGACCGGGGCCTTGCTCTCTTCGACATCCTGCGGATTCTGCTGTGCTTGCGGGAGGAGTTCGTCGTAGCGGGGGTCCCCCGGCTCGAACTTGTGCCACCCGTCGTAGAAGTACCCCTCCGGGGCCCTTCCGCCGTACCGCTGCCAGATGGTGACGCCATTGGCGTCGAGCATCGGGTTCCCGGTGACGTGGTAGCTCTCAGAATGCTCGCTCAAAATTCTCCTCCAGGAGCTGCGCCGCCTCGCGGTCGCGGGTGACGGGGTTTCAGTACGACCCAGCGACATCGGTCACATTCGCGAGGGCTGATCACCCCTTCGGGCCCGCGGCGGCGGGTGCGTCCGTGCGGTGGCGGGTGGTGGCGGCCGTGGCGGCGGCGAGGGCGAAGCCGAGGGCGGCGGCGAGGAGGTGGCCGACGGTGGTGAACTCGGGGAGTGGGCCGGGCCATGCGTGGTCGCCGCCGAGCGGCCAGGCGAGGACGAAGGCGGCCCAGGGCAGCCGGGCCCAGCGGGGCAGGGCGAGGACCGCGAACGCGAGGGCGGCCTGGGCGCCGTAGCTGATGCCGTAGTCCGATGCCGCCCGGACGCTCTCCGGGTACCAGTCCTGCCGCAGCGCGAGCAGGATGACCAGGGCGGTGATCAGGGTGGCGCCGACGTGCCCGGCGAGGAACACCGCGGCGGCGCGCAGCGTCCCGTAGCGGCGTTCGGCCCAGGCCAGGCTGACGACGATGCCGAGGCCGAGGGTGATCAGGGTGCCGCCGAAGCCGGTCGAGGTGACGTCGGTGAGCGTGCCGTCGTACAGCAGCGCGCTGCCGAACAGGGCCCTGACCGGGTGGTCGTGCAGGTTGTCCAGGTTGGTGCTGATGTAGTCCCGCAGGTCGTCGGCCCCCGCGTCGGAGAGCCCGTACTCGACCCAGGCGTGGCCGAGCAGGAGCAGGCCGACGTAACCGAACGTCAGCGGTGAGCGGCGCGGGTACGTCCGGACGGCGCGCAGCAGCCCGGTCAGGAGCCCCAACGGGGATCGAGCGTTCATGGTGTGATGGTGTCCCGGTCGAACGGCAGGTCCGGCCGGCGCACCTGTGGCCGGCCCCGCCGGGACAGTACCGAACTCCGATCACCGTGTGACCCGCGCGCCCCTCATCGCGCCCGGCGGGTCAGCGTCGCCGTGAAGGGGCGGGGGGACATCGAGGAGCCGCGGGCGGGGCGGACCGGGCGGCCGGGGGTGGGGGTGACGGTCCAGCGGGCGGCGACGGTGGCGATGGCGAGGGCGGCCTCGGCGGTGGCGAAGGCCTCGCCGATGCAGCGGCGGGCGCCGAGGCCGAAGGGGACGTAGGTGCCGGGGGCGGGCCGGGCGGTGGTGAGCCAGCGGTCGGGGTCGAAGCGGTCGGGGCAGGGGAACAGGTCGGCCCGGCGGTGCAGCAGGTAGGGGCTGAACAGGATGGTGGCGCCGGCCGGGATGCGGTGGCCGCCGAGCTCGGCGTCGGCGGCGACGGTGCGGCTGAGCACCCAGGACACCGGGAAGAGCCGCAGCGTCTCGCTGACGATCCGGGCGGTGAGCGGCAGCGCGGGCAGGTCCTCGTAGCGGGCGGGGCGCCCGTCGAGGACGGTGTCGAGTTCGGCGTGCAGGCGGTCGCGGATGGCCGGGTTGGCGGCGAGCAGGGTCCAGGCCCAGGAGAGGGTGGCGGCGGTGGTCTCCGTGCCGGCCAGCAGGAGGGTGACCACCTGGTCGTGGACCTCGGTGTCGGACAGGCCGGTGCCGTTCTCGTCGAGGGCGCCGAGCAGCATGGAGAGCAGGTCGTCGCGGTCGGTGCCGGCGGCGCGGTAGTCGGAGATCAGCCGCTTGGTGATCTCGCGCAGGTTCCGCTCGGCGCGGCGGAAGCGACGGTTTCCGGGGGTGGGGATCCGGTCGGCGCCGGGGATCGGCAGCATGATCCGCCGGGCGACGCCCCGGGTGACCACGTACGTGCACTCGTGCACGGGCAGCGAGCCGGTCCGTTCGTGGGCGGCGAACAGGCAGCGGGCCGTGACGGCGGTGGTGAGGCGGTACATCGCGGCGGGTACGTCGATCACGTGGCCGTCACGCCAGTGGGCGGTGGTGCCGGCGATCTCCTCGGCCATCATGGCGGCGTAGCCGGGCAGCCGGTCGCGGTGGAACGCGGGTTGCAGCATGCGGCGTTGGCGCCGGTGGTCGGCGGCGGGGCAGGTGGCGAGGCCGTTGCCGAAGGCCTCGCGGGCCTTGTCGATGACGACCCCGCCCTTGTGGTACGTGTGGTCCTCGGTGAGCAGCCGGTGCACCAGGTCGGGGTGGCAGGCGACGTACGCGTCGAGCGGGCCGAGCCGGAGCCTGACCAGGTCGCCGTGGGCGGCCAGGCCGGCGATGAAGCCGTAGGGGCGGCGGACGAAGGCGGGGGCGTGGCCGAGCAGGGGGAGCGCGCCGGGGGCGGTGGCCGAGGTGTATCGGGCGGTCGGGTGGTACTGGGTGGTCAAGGGCGTCACCTCGGGTGGGGGATGGCCGGATCGATGGGCGATCTGGATCTTTCCCGGGGCCCGCTGGTGAAACGGTTCGTGACCGGCGGGTGGGGTGAACGCGGGGGCGCATGCCGAACGCCCGTGCGCCGTCCGGTGTTTGACGGATCGTGGTCCGGCTGCCGGAGGCGAGCCCCGGTGCCGGGGCTATCGGGCGGTGGTGTCGCGTGCCTACACTGCGAACTCCTGTGAGACTACCGGTCAGTACTACCGGGCAGTAGAAGGCCCGGCGGGGAATGGGGAGTTGAATGACCGACGAGCGGGCCCACGCGTTCACCGACGACGCCCTCGGCGCGCACGACGCGGTGGCGCTGGCCGCCCTGGTGCGGGCCGGCGAGGTCAACCCCCGCGAGCTGGTCGCCGCGGCCGTCGCCCGTGCCGGGCGGATCGACGGCGCGCTGCTGCCCGTCGCCCACGCCTCGTACGAACGGCCCCGGATCAGCCGGGAGGGCATCGGCGGTCCGCTCTGGGGCGTGCCGACCTACCTCAAGGACAACGTGGACCTGCGCGGCCTGCCGACCGCCATGGGCAGCGAAGCCTTCCGCGCCCGCCCGGCCCGCCGCAACGCGCGCTTCACCGACCAGTTCCTGGCCACCGGCCTGGCCGTGCTCGGCAAGACCCGGCTGCCCGAGTTCGGCCTCAACGCCTCCACCGAGTTCGCCGCCGCCCAGCCGGTGCGCAATCCCTGGAAGCCCTCGCACTCGGCGGGCGCCTCCTCGGGCGGCTCCGCCGCGCTGGTCGCCGCCGGCGTCGTGCCGATCGCGCACGCCAACGACGGTGGCGGGTCGATCCGGATCCCGGCGGCCTGCTGCGGCCTGATCGGCCTCAAGCCCACCCGGGGCCGGCTGGTGACCAACGCCCAGGGCGGCAAGCTGCCGATCGACCTGGTCACCGACGGGGTGGTGACCCGCTCGGTGCGCGACACCGCCGCGTTCTTCGCCGCCGCCGAACGCCACCACCACAACCCGAAGCTGCCCCCGCTCGGCCTGGTCGAGGGCCCGGGCCGGCGCCCGCTGCGGATCGGCCTGGTGGTGGACTCGCCGATCGCCAAGACCGACGAGCCGACCCGCCGGGCGGTCGAGGAGACCGCCGCCCGGCTGGAGGCGATGGGCCACCGGGTCGAGCCGACCACCCTGCCCTTCGGCGAGGAGTTCTCCCGCGACTTCCTCTCGTACTGGGGCTACATCGCCTGGGTGATCGCGGTCACCGGCCGGCTGGTGCTCGACCCGAGCTTCCGCAGCGGTCGGCTGGACGGCCTGACCACCGGCCTGCGCCGCCGCTTCCAGACCGAGTTCCCGCGCACCCCGGGCGTGCTGCGCCGGCTGCGCCGGGCCGAGGCGGTGTACGCGGGGATCTTCCGCGACCACGACGCGATCCTCTCCCCGGTGCTCGCCCACACCGCCCCGCCGATCGGCCACCTGAGCCCGAACGTGGCCTTCGACGAGCTGGTCGAGCGGCTGCTGCGCTACGTCGCCTTCACCCCGGTCAACAATGTGACCGGCGGCCCGGGCATCGCACTGCCCACCGGGGCGGCGCCCGGCGGCCTGCCGATCGGGGTGCACCTGTCGGCCGCGCACGGGCAGGAGCGGCTGCTGCTGGAGCTGGCCTTCGCGCTGGAGGCGGACCGGCCCTGGCGGCGCATCCAGGACTGACCCGCGAGACGCCGCGACCGACCTCGCCGCGACCGGGGGTCACGGCGCCGCGACCGACCTCGCCGCGTGCACCTCGTGGAGCAGCCGGGCCAGCGCGCAGTCCGGCGCCACCGCCTCCGGGTCGGCCGGGGGCAGCGGTGCGCCGGTGCGCAGCGCCTCGGCCAGGTCGGACAGCTCCTGGGTGGCGGCGCCGACCTCCGCCGGGGTGGGCACGGGCGCGCCGTGCTCGACCCGTACCCGGGTGGCGGTGGTGGTGTCCACGATCCGCTCCACCGCGATCACCAGCGGCCACCAGGCCTCCGCCCGGGCGCCGACCGGCGGCGGCTCGGTGAGCGCCCGCTGGAACTCGCTGCGTACGGTGGAAAGGTCCCGGTAGAGCCTCCGCCGGTAGCGGGCCCGGGCCGGTTCGTCGCGGCCGGGCGCGGTGGTGAAGGCCAGCGACACGTAGGAGGCGGTGTCCTGGACGGCGTCGGCCAGCCGGTCGCCGATCCGGGTGTGCCAGGACTCCGGCCACAGCAGGTAGCCGGCCAGCAGTGAGATGCCGCAGCCGATCAGCGAGTCGTAGAGCCGGGGCAGCACCAGGTGGAAGCCCTGGTGGTTGAGCAGGTCGGAGAGCAGCAGGATCACCGGGGTGATCGCCGCGGTCTGGAAGGCGTACCCCTTGACCGACAGCGCCGGGATCAGGGTGGCCAGCGCCGCCATCACCGGCACGTCCCACCAGCCGTGCGGCACCTCGGCCAGCACCGGAATGGCGATCAGCAGCCCGGCGGCCGTGCCGAGCGCGCGCAGCACCGCGCGGGAGAACACCGAGCCGAAGTCGGGCTTCATCACGAAGGTCACGGTCAGCGTCACCCAGTACGAGCGGGGCACCGCGATCACCGACACCAGCACCTGGGCCAGCCCGATGCACAGTGCCAGGCGCAGTCCGTACCGCCAGGACGCCCTGGACAGCAGCAGCGCCCGCGCGGCCCGCCGGGCCCGGACCTCCAGAGCGGCGGGCCGGCCGAGCCGGTCGTCGGAGGCGTACGGGTCCGGCTCGGCCTCGTGCACCACGGTGGCGGCGTGCCGGATCGCCTCGGCCAGCGCGCGGGTGGACGGGCCGCGCGGTTCGGGCAGGTCGGGCCGGGGCGCGGGGCCGGTGCGGCCCAGCTCGACGGCCGCGGCCAACTCGCGGACGGCGGCCGGGTAGCCGGGCGCCAGCGGGCCGAACTCGGGCGGGCGCAGGTGGACCGCCGAGGCGCCCTCGACCACCGGGACCACGGCGTTGAGCTGGGCGAGCAGCCGGACCAGGGTGGGGGAGCGGCCGTGCCGGCGGGCGCGGCGGGCCAGCAGCAGGTCGTAGGACTGGTTGAGCGCATGGGTGAGATCACGCCGCTTGGCGTCGTAGCCGGGCGAGCCGGCGGCCTCCAGCATTTCGGCGACCGCCCGGTAGGTGTCCGCGACGATCCCGCGCTCGGGCGTGCCGCCGCGCAGCGGCCAGGCCAGCAGGGTGAGGGCGAGCACCACCAGGCCGCCGAGCAGCAGCAGGGCGGGCGGCAGCCACCAGGGGGAGGGCATCGGCAGGCCGGCCCCGATCACGGTGTTGAGCAGCAGGAGCAGTCCGGAGGCGGAGGCGACCGCGCCGATCGAGGAGATCATGCCGGAGACCAGCGCGACGACGGTCAGCACCACGACGGTCGTCCAGCCGGAGCCGTGCACCTGGGTGCCGACCAGCACCCCGAGGGCGCCGATCAGCTGCGGCACGGCGATGTTGAACACCCGCATCCGGTAGGCGTCGGCGGTGTCCCCGATGACGCCGGACAGCGCGCCCAGCGACACCAGCGCGCCGTAGCCGGGCCGCCCGGTGGCGGTGCCCACCGCGAGCGGGGCGGCGAGCGCGACCGAGGAACGGGCCACCGCGGCCCAGGGGATCGGCGTGTCCCGGGGCCGCAGGCCCTCGGTCAGCCAGCCGGGCGGGGCCAGCCGGGTGGGTGCCAACCGGGTTCGTGCCACAGTCCCAAGCTACGGCGAGCGGGCGGGCGGCGCGGGCCCGGCGCAACGGTGCGCGGGGTGCCGGGGTGCCGGGGTGCCGGGGTGCCGGGGTGCACCGCTCCCGGTTATGTCAATTCCCGAAACATACCCGCCCTTATGTCGGTCTCCGAAACATAAAGCGAACCGCGAGAGGCGCTGTGAACTGCGCCGATTTCCCAATCGGCAACCCGAGGGAAAGGGTTGACACCATTAGTTGGTCTAGTCCAACGTATGGGGAGTGCGGTTCGGCAGGGGCTGATGCGGAGTGAGAGGCCCGGCCGGACGGGCGAGTTGGCCCTCCTGACGTGGCGCTGTCCCGTACTCGCGGACCGAGGCGGGAAGGAGCGCACGCGCACGGGCGTCCGGTCCGCGCACCGAATTCCCCTTCCGGCCGAACGACCGGCCGTCGGCTCGCCGTGCCCCTACTTCAGCGCCGACACCGAGAGCTACCTCACCCGCACCGCCCTGCGCGAACTGCGCAAGGAGCGCCCGCTGCGGGTGCTCTCCGTGCAGGACCACGCGCACTGGCAGACCTACGGCTACGTCGTGGTGGAGCAGGCGATCCCGGCCGAGGTCGCCGAGTGCCTGCTCGACTTCGCCTGGGACTTCCAGGGCCTGTCGCCCGACCGCCCCGAGGAGTGGTACCTCGAGCGCGACCACCGAGACGAACTCGACCGGCACCTGCACATCTACGGCTTCGTCGAGGCCTACCACCACCAACTCATCTGGGACAGCCGCCAGTCGCAGCGCGTCTACGACGCGTTCGTGGACGTGTGGGACTGCGAGGAGCTCTGGGTCACCCTCGACCGGCTCAACCTCAACCGTTCTTAGCGTTGTTGGCCAGTGTTGGCCGAACTGCCGCAAACCGGGCCGGTGATGGCCCGGTGACCTCGCGAACGGTCTTCGAGGTCGGGGAGCAGCGCGAGTTGGTCACCGTGGCGCGGTCGAGTCTTGTCGCCCCGGTGGGGCGTGCTCGCTGTCCTGGGTGGGCTCGCGGTCCCACGTGCTCTCGGGGTGGATGGGGCCTGGCCGGTAGCTCTCCCGGCACGATCCTCCGGTCGTGTGCGGGTCACACCTGGCCGACGCCGGATCCGGTGTCCGAGGGCGCGTCGTGCGATGGCCACCGCAGCACCGTGGTGCCGGGTGACCGTGAGAGTGGTCTGAGGTCGGAGCGGGGCCTTCCAGTACTTCTCGCCCCAGCGGGAGGTGTAGGCCGGGTCGACGGCGATCACGAGGAGACCGGCGTGGAAGGCCATGGCGCGCAGGCGTTCCCGGAAGCGGGCGGTGGGGATGCCCGCAACCGACTTGCGGAACTTCTTGCCGCGCCGGCCCCGGCCCATCGTCTCGCGGCCGGTGGCGCGGGCGTCGTCGAAGCCCAGGTTCTCGATCGCGATGGCGGCGCAGCCGTGAGTGTGGGCGAGGGCGATCAGGTCGGTGATGGCTGCGCGCAGCCGCCCGTCCCGTTGTGAGGTGGGTCCGGTGAGGTCGAGGGGGACGGTGATGGGTTCGTCGGTCGGGTTGCCGTGCGGGTCGAGGACGTAGGCGGCCAGGTGGTCGGCGTTCAGATCCACGCCGAGAAGACGTTTTCCGAATGCCCGGACCTCTTCCGGCGTCGGGAGGAGGTCGGCGGGTGTGGACCAGGAGGCGTCCAGGTACCACCTGTTGCGGTCGGGGTTGTGGACGATGTCGTAGCGCACGGCCCGGTTCGCGCTCACGCGGTCCAGCCACTCTCCCCGGCGGTGCGAGAACGCGACCGTGCACGAGAGCCGGTACCGTCCCCGGGGCGCGTTGGCGAGGTGGCGCAGCGGTTCGGGCAGCGCGAGGGTGACCCCGCCCGTAGCGGGATCGACGGTGATGGTGTAGTTCCCGTGCGGGGCGCCGGATTCGCCGTCGGCGGTCAGGAACAGCCGGGCCGCCTGCCACCGGGTGCGCCACTGCTCGGGTGTGAGCTGGGCCGCGTCCAGGTTGTGCCGGGCCTTGAGCAGCCGCTGGCCGCCGGCCGTGATCGAGGGCCGTCCGGCGTCGATGCACTCCTGAACCGCTGTGAGCCGGGCGGTGAGCTGGTGCAGCCGGCGCTGTTTCTGGAACCGTTCGCCCTGGTCGGCGTAGCCGCGGATCCCGCCCTCGCGCCTGCCGCACGGCACCGCCAGGCGGCTCTCGATCGCGCGAATGGCCCTGCGCAGGCCGGCCCGCTCGTCGTACAGGCAACGCAGGGCGAGCTGGTACTGGTCCTCACTGACGCGGGTCATCGCACCGGCCCACCGGGAGGAGGACACAGCAGTGAGCCGCTTCTTCCGGCCCGCCCGCCCATTGTCCTTCGCCGCGACCTGCCCGATCCCGACCCGCTGCGCCAGATCCGCCCGCTGGCAACGGCCGAGATGGCGGCCGACCAGCCACAGCACCTCGGCGTCCTCGACCGTGACACGCAACCGGTCCCGGATCCGCGCACCGGCGGGCGCAGCGACCGTGAAAGGCGCAGCGATCGCCCGCAGCTCCCCCTTCTTCACGCTGCGCATGCCCACGGTTGCGGCCCTCCCCTCACCAGCCCGTCAACCACCAACCCTCACACACCCCGCCGCCCCGCCGGACTCCGATCGCCCGCCTCATCACCCATACGGGGGACACGATGGCCTACCGTGACCAATAACCGGATCAACAGTTGCCTACCCGTCAAGTCCGACCGCAACATCGCCGAGGCCTACCGGCTGGGCGTGCGCGACTTCGCCACCGACAGCCTGGAGGACGTCGCCGCGATCGCCGAACACGCCCCCGGCTCACGGGTGTTCTGCCGCCTGGCCACCACCGGCGAGGGCGCGCTGTGGGGCCTCAGCCACAAGTTCGGCTGCTCGCCCGAGGACGCCCTGCGGGTGCTGGACGCCGCCCGCACCTGCGGGCTGGTGCCCTCCGGCCTGTCGGTCCACGTCGGCTCGCAGCAGATGACCGCCGAGGCCTGGGGCGCGGCCGTCGAGTCGCTGGCCGCCGTGCTGGAGGCGCTCAACCGGCGCGGCATCGTGCCGAACCGGATCAACCTCGGCGGCGGACTGCCCGCCCTCGGCGTGCTGGACCGGCACGGCCACCCGCTCGAACCGCCGCTGGACAAGATGTTCGCGGTGATCCGCGAGGGTATGGAGCGGCTGCGCGCCGTCAACGCCGCCCCGCTGGAGTTCCTGCTGGAACCCGGCCGCCACCTGGTCGCCGACCACGGCGCGATCCGCGCCCACGTCGCCCGGCTCTCCTCCCGCCGCCGGCTCGACGGCGCCCGCGAGGACTGGCTCTACCTGAGCTGCGGCAAGTTCAACGGCCTCTACGAGATGGACCAGTTGCAGTACCGGCTGGAGTTCCCCACCCACCCCGGCGGGCGGTTCGTCGACGCCGTGGTGGCCGGCCCGACCTGCGACAGCGACGACGCGTACGCCCAGGAGGACGGCCTGGTTCGGGTCCCGCGCGCGGTCGCCTCCGGCGACCCGGTGTGGATCCACTCCTGCGGCGCGTACTCCACCGCCTACGCCACCCGGGGGTTCAACGGCTTCGCGCCGCTGCCGTACACCTGCGTCGGCGGCCCGGCTCTGCACGGAGGACGCGCATGACCGACACCCGGATCCGGCTGCTTCGGGAGGAGGACTGGGACGACGTGGTCGCGCTGGAGGAACGCGCCTACGCCGCCAGCGGCCTGTCCGAGGGCGGCGAGGCGCTGCGCTCCCGGCACCGCGCCTCGCCCTCCACCTGCTTCGTCCTGGAGCACGCCGGCGGTTTCGGCGGCTACCTGCTCGCCCTGCCGTACCCGCTGTTCCGCTGTCCGGACCTCAGCCGGGCCGAGTCCGGCGGCGGCGTACCGGCGAGCAACCTGCACGCCCACGACCTGGTGATCGCCGAGCGGGCGCGCGGCCGGGGCCTGGCCCACCGGATGCTGCGGCACCTGGAGGAGACCGGACGGGCGGCCGGCCACCGGACGCTCTCGCTGGTCGCGGTGCGCGGCTCGCAGGTGCTGTGGACCCCGCTCGGCTACCGGGCCCGGCCCGAGATCGGGCTGCCCGCGAGCTACGGCGCCGAGGCGGTCTACATGGCCAAGCCGTTGGAAGCCGCCCCGGCCGATCCCGTCCCGTCCCCCTCCAGAGCCGAAGCAGGCTGATGCACATGTTCCCCGTACGCGACGAGTTCCGCCGCTCCCAACTGGCCACCGGCGCACTGTTCTTCGTCCTCGGATTCCAGTACGCGACCTGGGTCTCCCGGGTGCCCGCGCTCAAGGCCCGGCTCGACCTGGGCGAGGCCCGGATCGGTCTGCTGCTGATGACCTGCGGGATCGGCGCGGCGGTGTCCTTCCCGCTGGTCGCGGTGCTGATGCGGCGGCTCGGCTCCCGCCTGCTCTCGGTGCTGTCCGCGCTCGCCCTGGGCGTCGTCCTGCTCGCGCTGTCGGTGGTGCCGAACTACCCGGTCACCCTGCTGGTGCTGTTCTGCGACGGCGTCGCGGTCGGCTGCCTGAACGTCGCGATGAACGCCCAGGGCGCCGCGCTGGAGGCCCGCTTCGGGCGGACCACGATGTCCAGGCTGCACGCCACCTTCAGCGCCGGCTCGCTGCTGGCCGCCCTGCTGGCCTTCGGCGTCAACGCCTTCACCGGCACCCTCGCCGTCCACTTCGGCCTGGCCGCGCTGCTGCTGGCGGTGCTGGTCGCCGTGGCCCGGCCCGGGCTGCTGGCCGACGGCCCGCAGGAAGCCGCCTCGCCGACGGAGCCGACGGAGCGGAAGGAGCGGCGCGGCTTCACCCTGCCCGCCGTGGCGACGCTCTGGATGGGCCTGGCGATGGTCTTCGGCACCGTCACCGAGGGCGCCATGAACGACTGGTCCGCGCTCTACCTCAAGGACGTGGTGCACGCCGGCGCCGGACTCGCCCCGATGGGCATCGCCGTGGTCTCGGTGATGATGGTCTGCGCCCGGATCTTCGCCGACGGCTGGCGCACCCGCTTCGGCGACGGCCGTATCGTCCGCACCGGCAGCCTGCTGGCCGGCCTGGGCCTGGCCCTCGCCCTGCTGGTCGGCGGCGTCGTCCCCACGTTGCTCGGCTTCGCTTGCGTCGGCCTCGGCGTCGCCGCCGTCACCCCGTGCGTCTACGTCGCCGCCGCCCGCCAGGGCTCCGACGCCCTCTCGCTGGTCGCCGCCATGGGCACCACCGGCCTGCTCGCCGGCCCCGCCGCCATCGGCTTCGTCGCCGGCGCCACCAGCCTGGCGTGGGGCATGGCCGCCGTCGCCGCCTCGGCCGCCGTGGTCTCCCTCTGCGCCACCCGCATCCGCTGGCCGCAACCTGCCTCTGCTGCCCCTCAGCTCGCCCCTGACGCCGCCTGACCCCTCAGTTCTCGCCGCGTGGGGGAGGCGGGTCTTCTAGAGTCGCCTGGGGTACGACCGTATGACCATGAGCAGCACGAGCCGTATGAGCCGCGTGAGAGGTTTGGACAGCATGACCGAGCAGGCCCCCGAGCCCTACGAGCACGTCGACGAGGACTGGCAGACCGCGGTGGCGATCGTCGCCCACCCCGACGACATGGAGTACGGCGGCGCTTCGGCCGTCGCCCGCTGGACCTCGCAGGGCAAGAAGGTGATCTATGTGATGGTCACCAGCGGCGAGGCCGGGATCGACTCGATGCACCCCGAGGAGTGCGGGCCGCTGCGGGAGGCCGAGCAGATCGCCTCGGCGCGGGTGGTCGGGGTGGAGACCGTGGAGTTCCTCGGGTATCCGGACGGGGTGGTGGAGTACGGGCTGCCGGTGCGCCGGGACATCGCCCGGGTGGTGCGCCGGCACCGGCCGGAGATCGTGATCACCAGCAACTTCCGGGAGACCTACGGCGGGGCGTTCCTCAACCAGGCGGACCACATCGCGGTCGGCCGGGCCACCCTGGACGGCGTCCGGGACGCCGGGAACCGCTGGGTGTTCCGCGAGTTGGTGGACGAGGGGCACGAGCCGTGGAACGGGGTGCGGCAGATCTGGGCGGCGGCCTCGCCGGAGTCGAAGCACGCGGTGGACACCACCGACACCTTCGACGTCGGTGTCGCCTCGCTGGAGGAGCACAAGGCGTACCTGGCCGGGCTGGGCGGGGCGATGGCGGACGCCCGGGAGTTCCTGGAGGGCTTCGGCCGCGGCGCGGGCACCCGGCTGGGGACGCGCTTCGCGGTGCCGTTCGAGGTGTTCCCGTTGCGCTAGTCGGGGGGCTCGGCGGAGCCGGAGCCGGAGCCGGAGTCGGAGTCGGAACCGGAGTCGGAGTCGGAACCGGCGTCGGCGCCTTCGCGGCGCCGACGCCGGTAGCGCAGCACCTGCCGGAGCAGGAAGGCCGCGACCAGCAGCCCGAGGCCGATCGCGAACCAGAGCTGGTAGTGGATCGCCGTCCGGTAGACCGTGCCGATGTTGGCCCCGGCGACGTAGCCGAGGGTGCCCCACACCGCGGTCCACAGCACCGCGCCCAGCAGGTTGAAGACCGCGAAGCGGCGCCACGGCATCTCGGTGGTCCCGGCGATGATGCCGTTGTACTGGCGCAGCCCGTCCACGAAGCGGGCGACCGCGACGACCTTGCCGCCGTGCCGCGCGAAGAAGCCGTCCGCGCGTTCCATCCGGGCCGGGGTGAGCAGCACGTAGCGGCCCCAGCGGTGGACGAAGGCGCGCCCGCCGGTGTGGCCGATCAGGTAGCCGAGGCTGTTGCCGACCGTGGCGGCGGCCGCCGCGATCAGCAGGACGGCGGCGAAGTCCAGGTGCCCGGTGCCGGCGTACACCGAGGCGAGCACCAGGATGGTCTGCCCGGGCACCGGGATGCCGCAGTTGTCGAGCAGCACGAGCAGCGCCACCGCGAGGTACCCGTAGTGGTCCAGCAGTGGTGCGAGATCGGCGAGCGCCCCGGGCAGCGGGGGCGAGGGGGCGGACACCGCTCCTCACCACCTCGCGCGGGTCGGGCACGGGGTGGTGGGGGAGTCGGTCAGTGTCCCGCCTGGCGGGATCCGACGTGTTCGATGTTGCAGTCGGGGCCGGGGTAGATCAGGCCTTCGTGGCCGTCCTCGAAGCGGACCACGTACGGGGGCTCGCCGTCGGTGCCGCGCACCTCCGTGATGATGCCCTTCTGGTCCACCATGCCCACCGACCTGCTGTGGATATGGAGCTGGTCACCTACCGCTGCGTGCATGGTCGTGCTCCTCGGGTCGCGGTGGCCGCCTCCGCGGCCGTTCCGCTTTCCACTGTGCTGCGGGCGCGGCGGGCTCGCAACGGCTCGGGCGGACGGGATGCGCGGGGCCCGTGGGTCGTGCGTCAGCCGCCGGACGGCTGTTGCGCCAGGTAACCGCGCACCAGCCGCTTGCATTCGGCGATCAGCGCCGGATCGCCGTCCGGGTCCCCCCGGAAGGCGAGTTTGAGCACCGCGTCGGCCGCCTCCAGTGCGACCCGCAGGGTGAGCGTGGTGGCCGCCGGGTCGCCGGCGGCGAACAGTTCGCCGCCGAGCGCCTGCAGCCGCAGGGCGACGGCGGTGTTGTTGTCCACGCCCGCGTCCAGCAGGTGCTTCTCATCCCGGACCCCGGCCGGCACCGCGGTGCCGGCCAGCCCGAAGTCCACCTGGCCGAACCCGGGCACCGCGCGCTTCATCGCCACGAACTCCTCCACCGCGAGGTCGCTGAAGCCGGCCGGGCCGACCGGCGCGGAGGCGGCCAGCCGGGCGTCCAGCCGTTGGAGGTACCGGTCGAGGTTGCGGGCGGCGAGCGCGGCCAGCAGGTCCTCCTTGCCGGCGAAGAACTGGTACAGGGTGCCGATCGGCACCTGGGCGCGCTGGGCGACCTCCTTGGTGGTCAGCGCGGTCGCCCCGACCTCGTCCAGCAGCCCGGCGCAGGCGTCCAGGATGCGGCTGTACCGCTCCTGGCTGCGCTGCTGGACCGGCCGCCGCCGGGTCGGCCCGGCCGTGTGGTGACTCCGCGTGTCCGCGACGGCACCCACCTTGCTGCGCTCGGCGGGCGCTTCGCGCAACGCGCCCCTCTCGACGGTTCTCCCCCAGCCTTCGGCCGGGGGTACCCCCATGCTCCGCTCGCTCATGTGGCAACTCTGCCGCATCCGATGTTCCGACGGCGAATCACCGGGGCTCGGAAGGACCGGAGTTTCCGGTGAGGGAGGAATCGACTGGTGGCCGGAGCTGAACGGCACGGTGGCGGGAAGGTGGCCACGGGTTGGCTTTGGTCTTGTCGTGGACGCGAAGACCGGTTCATACTCCTGAGGCGGATCACCTTTCGTGATCGAGGCATGCCTCTTCGTGGTGATCGCGAAGTCGGTGGTGATCGCGAATTCAGGTGATCGCGCATCCCAGCAGTCCGTGGCGACGACGGGCGACACCGCCGCCACCCGAGGTCTGGATGAACCCGTGTGCCCCCTGGCTCATCACGCGTCCCGTACCTGTGCGTCCCGTCGAACGGAAGGAGGGGATCGGTTCGGTGACCTCGTTCTCCACCGGGCGTGAGGCCCTCGACACCGAGCACCGCCGTCAGTTCCTGGAGTCCGGGTACCTGGTCCTGCCCGCACTGCTGCCCGAGGCGCTGCGCGAACGCCTCGTCCCCGAGGTGGACCGGTGGGTGGACGAGGGACTGCGGGCCCGCTCGATCGAAGCCTGCACCGACCCCGACCGGCACGGGTCACCCCCGCTGCTGGAGCTGGAGCTCCCCGCCCACGGTCGGCTGCTCACCCACCCGCCGCTGATGCGGGCGCTGACCGGGCTGATCGGGCCCTCCTTCGTCTTCCACCACCTGCACAGCGACCGCCAGGCGCCGGGCATCCCCGGAAAGCCCTGGCACCACGACTGCGAGCCCAACGACGGCCCCGACCCGGCGCTGGTGATGGTCCACGCGCTGCACTACCTCGGCGGCCTGGACGAGAAGGTCGGCAGCCTGGCCGTGCTGCCCGGCTCGCACCACAGCACCGCCGGCAAGACCGCCTACGCCCACCACGGCACCGCGGAACTGCCCGGCGAGGTGGTCATCGACCGGCTGCCGCCCGGCTCCACCGTGCTGCTGAACTCGGCGCTGTTCCACACCCGCAGACCGGCACCCGACGGGCCGGGCAGGCCCCGGTACTTCATCGACGCCTCGTACTGCCAGGTGGGGGCGCGCTGGCGCCCGGTGAAGCCCTACTGGCGGCAGATGCTCGCCCGGGCCCGCGAACTGGACCTGGCCGACGGCCAGTGGCCCGAGCTGTTCGGGGAACACCACTTCACCGAATACACCGGAACCGTCTGAGGAGCACAGCCGTGGAGATCGTCACCGCCGTCGCCTACCCCGAGGTCCACGACGCCTACCTGCGGGACCACCCGGTGGAACGGGCCCACGCGGCGAACAGCAACCTGTACGGCGAGGAGAACGTCGAACGCGCCGACCGCATCCCCGGCGGCTGGTGGCGGGTCCGGCTGAGCCGGGCCGACCTCCTGGGCGTCGTCCTGCCCTGGCACCTCAGCGAGGGCGGCGAGCTCGAACTCGTCCCGCGCACCGGGCTGACCGTGGCCCAGGCGGCCGAACGCGTCCGCTCCGGCGGCGCCGCCTGGGCGGCGGCCAACCCGGTCTGCGCGGGCAAGCTGCGGGTGCTGCGCCGGGCGCCGTTCACGCCGCTGTTCCTCGGCACCGGTCCGGTCGACCACCCCGACTACGCGGACCTGCTGGTCCGGGAGGGACTGATCCACATCGACGGCCTGCACCGCATGCTGGCCTGGGAGTTGGCCGGGCGGCTGCCCGAACGGGCCGGGCTGGACGGGTACCTGGTGGGCGACCCCGGGGTGCTCGCCCGGCCGGTGGGAGCGGCACGGACGGGGGACGAGTCGGCGTGACCCCCGCGACGCAGCACCTCCGTTCCGCGTCCGCCGCCACCTCGCTGACCGCGCTCCTGTCGCAGCTCGCCCGGTCCCACCCGGACCGGCCCGCCCTCACCGACGGCGTCCGCGCCTACGACTACCGCACGCTCGACACCGCCGCCGGGCGGATCGCCGCCCGGCTGGCCGCCGGCGGCACCGGGCGGGGCGACCGGGTCGCCCTGCTCGGCCCCCGGGACGCCCGGATGCTGGTGCTGCTGCA
Organism: Kitasatospora sp. NPDC048296; assembly: GCF_043201815.1. Lineage (NCBI taxonomy): Bacteria > Bacillati > Actinomycetota > Actinomycetes > Kitasatosporales > Streptomycetaceae > Kitasatospora > Kitasatospora sp. NPDC048296. The sequence goes on along the minus strand of NZ_JBICZB010000021.1, from coordinate 10,744 downwards.
CGGGGTGCTGCGCTCCGGCGCGGCGGCCGTGCCGGCCGACCCGGACTGGTCGGCGGCCGACCTCGCCCGGCGGCTGGCGGCCGTCCGGGTCTCGCGGGTGCTCGCCACCGGGGGCGGCCTCGGCGGGGAGGTGGTGGACGTCGAGGCGGCCGGCCCGTCGTGGTCGGGCGGCGAGGCGGCGGGGGAGGACCTCGCCTACCTGTCCTTCACCTCCGGGTCCAGCGGCGAGCCCAAGGCGGTGGCGGTCACCCACGACAACGCCGCGCACTACGCCCTGTCGCTGGCCGCGCGGCTCGGCCTGACCCGGGCGGACGCCCCCCGCCTGGCGCACGTCACCACGCTGGCCGCCGACCTCGGGCACACCGCCTGGCTGCTCGCCCTGGCCACCGGGGGCTCGGTGCACGTCGTCCCCGACCGGGAGGTGCGCGACCCGGAGGCCTTCTGGGCCTCGTTGCGCCGGGCCGGGGTCGACACCCTGAAGACCACTCCCTCGCACCTGACCGCCCTGCTGGAGGGGCGCCCGGGCGACGCGGCGCCGCTGCGCATCCTGCTGCTGGGCGGCGAGGCGCTGCCGCGTCCGCTGGCGGCCGCGCTGCTGGACGGCAAGGTCACCGAGCGGCTGGTCAACCACTACGGGCCGACCGAGACCACCGTCGGGGCCACCTGCTTCCTCGCCGCCTCCGCCCGGGAACTGCCCGCAGGGGAGCCGACCGTGCCGATCGGCAGCGGGATCGGCGAGGTGCTGCTCACCCTGGTGGACGGGCGGGGGCGGGCGGCGGCCGAGGGGGAGCTGCTGGTCGGCGGGCGGGGCGTCAGCGCCGGGTACTTCGGACGGCCGGCCGAGACCGCCCGCGGCTTCGTCCGGCGGGACGGCCGACTGATGTACCGGACCGGCGACGTGTGCCGTCGGCGGGCCGACGGGGAGCTGGTCTTCCTCGGGCGGGTGGACCGCCAGGTGAAGGTCCGGGGCTACCGGGTCGACCTCGCCGAGGTGGAGCGGGCCATGGACGGGTACCCGGGTGCCGCCGGCTCGGCGGCACTGCTGCGGGAGACCGCCGTCGGGAATCAACTATTGGGTGCGGTAAGGCTGTTGGAGGGTGCCGACGTCGAGGGCCTTGATGCGTATCTGCGCGACCGGCTGCCCGGCTACTCGGTGCCGCAGCCGATCCTGGTGCTCGCGGAGTTCCCGGTCGGGCCGAACGGCAAGCTGGACCGGCCGCGGCTGGGCGAGCTGGTCGCCGAACTGGTCGAGGCCAGGGCGGAGCCGTCGGGGCCCGGCGGGGACGGCCTGGCGGGGGAGATCGCCCGGTTCTGGGCCGGCGCGCTCGGGCTGTCCGGCGTCGGGCCGCAGGCGGACGTGCTCGCCCTCGGCGGGGACTCCATCCTCGCCATGCGCACCATCGCCCTCCTGCGGCGCTCCGGGCTGCGGGTCGCCTACGAGGACTTCTACCGGCACCCGACGGCGGCCGGGCTGGCCGCGGTGGCGGTGCCGGTCGCCGCTGCCGTTCCGGCTCCGCGCCGACCCGGTGGCGGCAGCCGACTCGCGCCCGCCCAGCGCTGGCTCTACCGGCAGCGGTCCGTCGAGGACCCGCGGCACTGGAACCAGTCCGTCCTGCTGCGCTGCCGCACCGCCGTCGACCCGGCCGCGCTCTCGGCGGCGGTCGCGGCCGTACTGGAAGGCCACCCGGCGCTGCGCCGGCCCGTCGCGCCGGACGGGTACGGCGAACCCCGCGCGGTGACCGAGCTCGACCCGCTCTCCCACTCCCGGATCCCGCGCGCGGCGGGCGCGATCGCCGACACCGTCGCCGGAGTCTGCACCGAACTCCACCGCAGCCTCGACCCCCTGGCCGGACGGCTGCTGCGCGTCCACCTGTTCACCGGCCCGCCCGGCACCGACGACCGGCTGGCGCTGATCGTCCACCACCTGGTGGTGGACGGGCTGTCCTGGCGGATCCTGCTGGACGACCTCGCCCACGCCTACCGCGCGGTGCTCGACCAGGCCGGGTCCGATCGACAACCGGCCGACCTGCCGCCGACCCCCGACTTCTACCGGTGGGCGGCGGCCGCGCCGCCCCCGCCCGCGGCGCCGGAGGCTCCGGCGCCGCCCGTGCCGCCCGCCCGACCGGCCGCGCTCAGCTGGGCCCTGGACGAGGACGCCACCGCCCGGCTGGTCGCCCGGCACGGTGGCGGGGCCGGGCTGGAGGCCGTCCTGCTCACCGCCTTCGCCAGGGCCGTCGCGCACTGGCAGGGTGAGCCCCGGCTCGCGGTGGAGGTGGAGACCCACGGCCGGGACACCGTCGGCGACGACCCGGGCGAATTCCTGGACACCGTCGGCTGGTTCACCGCCGTCAAGCACGTCGAGCTGGACCCCTCGGCGGGCGCCGAGGCCACCGCACGGCGGCTGCGCGAGGCGCCCGTCCGCCCCATGGACGCACCGGGCGACCGCCCCGCCGTCGGGTTCAACTTCCTCGGCACCTTCCGGCTCCCCGAGGAGCCCGCGCTGGACTGGACCGTCGCCGACGAGCAGGCGGGTCTGGCCCGCTGCGCCGGGGGCGACCCGCTGTACCGACTGCGGCTCACCGCACGGGTGGTGGAGCAACGGCTGGTCGCCGACCTGGTGTACGGGTGGCCCGGCGTTCCCCACCCCGCCGCCGAGCGGATCGCCGCCCGCTTCGCCGAGGCGCTCGCCGGGCCGTCGGCGGAGCAGCCCGTCCGCGCGCCGCTCTCCACCTCCGGCCAACTGCTGCACGCCCGGGTGCCGCCCACCGCCCGGGTGGGCGTCCGCGAACCCGCCCGGGTGCTGCTCACCGGTGCCACCGGCTACCTCGGCCGGCACCTGCTGGACGCCTTCCTGCGGCGCGGCGCCGAGGTCACCTGCCTGGTCCGGGCCGCGGACGAGGCGGAGGCGGCACGCCGCCTGACCGTCGGCCGGGCCCGGGCCGTCGCCGGGGACATCGACCGGGAGGGCCTCGGCCTCTCCCCGGCCGCGCTGGAGCGCGCCCGCACCGCCCGGATCGTGGTGCACGCGGCGGCGGACGTCCGGCTGGTCGCCTCGCCCGACGAACTGGAGCGCACCAACCACACGGCGGTGCGCCGGCTGCTCGACTGGATCGAGGAGCACACCCCGACGGCCACGCTCCACCACGTCTCCACCCTCGCCGTCTCCGGCGGGGTGGACGGCCCGCCGCGCCGCTTCAGCGAGGCCGACCTGTGGATCGGCCAGCACTTCCGCACCCCGTACGAGCGCACCAAGTACCGGGCCGAGCAGGCCGTTCGGGCCTGGGCGGCCACCGGGCACGCCGCCTACCTGTACCGCAGCGGGCACATCGCCGCGCACAGCCGGACCGGCGCCTTCCAGGCCAACGCCGGCGACAACCGGATCTACCAGCTCATCCGCGGCTACCTGCTGGCGGGCGCCGCCCCCAGCCGGCCGGACACCTCCTTCGCGTTCTCGCACGTGGACACGGTGGCCGCCGGGATCGCCGCGATCGCCCTCGACCCGTACGCCGCACCCGGCGCCTACCACGTGGAGAACCCGTACGCCGTGCCGCACGACGAACTCGTGGGCCGGCTCGCCGAGTTCGGCTACCCCGTCCGGCTCACCGACGACGTGGACTTCGCGGCCGCCATCGGCCGGGCCGAGCGCCGGCACCCGGCGGCCGCCCGACTGGCCGCCGCCTGGGCACAGCAGGAGGAACGCAACGTCCGGGTGGACAGCGCCTACACCACCTCCGTACTCGACCGGCTGGGCGTCCGCTTCGCCGCGCCGACCCCGCAGTGGTGGTCGGCCGCGCTCACCTGGGCGTCCGAGGTCGGCTACCTCCCGCCCCGCTGACCCGATCCACCCGACTCACAGAAGGCAGACTCCGTTGCCCCAGCTCTCCCCGGTGCTCAAGCAGGCCACCCCGGTCGTCGCCGTGCGCGGCGAAGGCCTCCACCTCTACGACGCCGACGGCCGCCGCTACCTCGACTTCACCTCCGGCGTGGGGGTGACCAGCACCGGCCACTGCCACCCCCGGGTGGTCGAGGCCGTCCGCGAACAGGCCGGTCGGCTGGTCCACGGCCAGTACACCACCGTCCTGCACGACCAACTGCTCACCCTCACCGAACGGTTGGGTGAGGTCCTGCCAGCCGGCCTGGACTCGCTGTTCTACGCCACCGCCGGGACGGAGGCCGTGGAGGCCGCGCTGCGGCTGGCCCGGCACGCCACCGGGCGGCAGAACGTGATCGTCTTCGAGGGCTCCTTCCACGGCCGCACCATGGGCGCGGCCGCCCTCACCACCGCCGGGACCCGCTTCCGGGCGGGCATCGGCCCGCTGGTGCCCGGGGTCGCGGTGGCGCCCTTCCCGGCCGCGTTCCGGCTGCGACTCTCGCTGGGGCTCTCCGAGGAGGAGGCGGTGGCGTACGCCCTGCGCGGGCTGGACGAGGTGCTCGCCACCGTCTCCGCGCCCGCCGAGACGGCGGCCATGTTCGTCGAGCCGGTGCTCGGCGAGGGCGGCTACGTCCCCGCCCCGGCCGGGTTCCTGGCCGGACTGCGCGAGCGGGCCGACCGGCACGGCATCCTGCTGGTGGTGGACGAGGTGCAGACCGGCTTCGGCCGCACCGGCCGGTTCTGGGCCCACCAGTACGAGGACGGCGTGCTGCCCGACGTGCTGATCACCGCCAAGGGCCTGGCCAGCGGCTTCCCGCTGTCCGCGATCGCCGCGCCGACCGAACTGATGCGACGCGCCTGGCCCGGCTCGCAGGGCGGCACCTACGGCGGCAACCCGGTGGCCTGTGCCGCCGCCCTGGCCACCCTGGACGTGCTGCGCGAGGAGCGGCTGGTCGAGAACGCCGCCGAGCAGGGCGTACGGCTGCTGGACGGGCTGCGGGCGGTCGCCGCCGAGGCGCCCGGCATCGCCGACGTCCGGGGCCTCGGGCTGATGGCGGCCAGCGAGTTCTGCCGCCCGGACGACTCGCCGGACCCGGACACCGCCCGGCGGGTCCAGCAGGCGGCGGCCGACCTCGGCCTGCTGCTCCTGCTCTGCGGGACCCACCTCAACGTGGTCCGGATGATCCCCGCCCTGGTCGTCACGGCGGGGCAGATCGACGAGGCGCTGGCGCTCTGGTCCAAGGCCGTCGCGGCCGGGGCCCGGTAGGGGAGGCCTGATGAGCGAGCACACGGTGGCCGAAATCGGCTGGAGCAGTCTGGAGTTGGAGGCTCGGCGGGAGCTGTGGTCGCTGCCGCTGGGCGAGCAGGAGCGGCGGCTGCTCCGGGCCGATGCGCGGGTCGGGCGCTGGGGCGCGGCCGGCCCGGTGCGCGAGCGGCTGCGGACCTTCGTCCGGGACAGCATCGCCTCCGTCGGCCTCGCCCACATCGGCCGACTGGTCGACCCGGCGCAGCCGGAGCAGGAGATCACCGAGGCGGTCTCCTTCCTGCTGCGGGACTACGGCCGGATCGTGCCGCAGAACGGGCGCGGCGATCTCACCTCGGTGCTGCGCGACCAGGACGGCGACGGCAACACCGAACTCGGCTTCCACTGCGACACCTGCGACCTGCTCGTCCTGCTCTGCATCCAACCCGCCTACCACGGCGGCGGGTTGACCAAGCTGGCGAGCGCCCGGCACGTCCACGACCTGATCGGGCAGGAGCGGCCGGACGCGCTGGCCACCCTCGGCGAGAACTGGACCTTCGACCGGAGCGGCCGGGCCGGCCCGCAGGTCGTGGTCACCCCGATCCTCTACCCGCAGAAGGACGGGACCATCGGCTGCTACTACCAGACCCGCACCGTCCGCTCCTCCCCCGACCGAGGTGGGCCGGAACTGACGGACCGTCAGTGGGAGGCGCTGGGCGTGCTCGACGAAGTGCTCTACCGGCCGGAGATCGCCTTCGGGCTGCCGATGGCCGCCGGGGACCTGCTGATCATCCGCAACAGCCGGGTGCTGCACGGGCGTTCACCGTACGTGGACGAACCCGGGCCGCACGCCCGGCGGATGCTGCGGATCTGGCTGAACGAGGGGGAGGCGTGGACACTGTGACCCAGTCGCACGGAAAGGTCGCCCTGGTCACGGGGGGCGGCAGCGGGCTCGGCCGGGCCTCCTCGCTGGCCCTGCTGGCGGCGGGCTGGACGGTGGTACTGGCCGGGCGGCGCAAGGACGCGCTGGAGGAGACCGCCGTACTCGCGGAGGTCGACCCGGCGCGGATCCTCGCCGTGCCGACCGACATCCGCAGCCCCGAGGAGGTCGCCCGGCTCTTCGACGCCGTCCGCGACCGCTACGGCCGGCTCGACCTGCTGTTCAACAACGCGGGTGCGGCCGCCCCGCGCCGGCCGATCGTCGAGACCCCGTTCGCGGACTGGAACCGGGTCCTGGACACCATCGTCACCGGCAGCTTCCTGTGCGCCCGGGAGGCCTTCCGGCTGATGAGCACCCAGTCCCCGCAGGGCGGCCGGATCATCAACAACGGCGCGCCCTCGGCCCACGTGCCCCGCCCCAACTCCCTGGCCTACACGGCCGCCAAGCACGCCGTCCTCGGTCTCACCAAGGTGCTCGCCCTGGACGGCCGCCCGTACGGCATCTCCTGCGGGCAGATCGACGTCGGCAACGTCGCCCCGCCGGACGGCGGTCCGCAGCCCGCCGCGATGCAGGCCGACGGCACGATGGCGGTCGAGGCGACCATCCCGGTGGAGCGCTTCACCGAGGCCCTGGTGCTGATGGCCTCGCAGCCGCCCGACACCACCATCCAGTCCCTGGTGGTGCTGCCGAGCACCATGCCGTTCGTGGGGAGGGGATGAGCCGTGCTGGTCAGCGCCCGCTCCTTCGCGGAGTACCGCGCGATGTTCGCGCTCACCGACCGGGACTTGGGGCAGCGCATCCTGGACTGCCCGGGCGGCGCGGCGGGTTTCGTCGCCGAGGCGGGCCGGCGCGGCATCGACGCGGTCGCCGTCGACCGTGAATACGCCGTGCACCGGGAGGAGTTGGGGCTGCTCGTCGAGCGGGAGACGCTGTTCAAGCGCGGGCAGCTGGTGCGGGAGGCCCCGGACTTCGTCTGGTCCTGGTACGGCGATCCGGCCGGTCTGATCCGGGACCGGATCGCCGGCGCCCGGCTGTTCCGGGCCGACATCGCGGCCCGGCCGGAGCGCTACCTGGCCGGGGAGCTGCCCGAACTGCCCTTCGCGGAGGGGTCCTTCGACCTGGTGCTCAGCTCGCACCTGCTGTTCTCGTACGGCAACCGACTGGGGGAGGACTTCCACCGGGCGGCGCTGCTGGAACTCGCCAGGGTGGCGCGGCGAGAGGTCAGGCTCTTCCCGGTGCTGGTGTACGACACCGGCGAGCGGTACGAAGGGCTGGACCGGTTGCGGGAGGAACTGGCGGGGGTCGGGATCGGGAGCCGGGTGGAGCGGGTGGCGTACGAATTCCAGCCCGGGGGCGACGAGATGCTGGTGCTCTCCTGCGCCGGGTACCGGGCGCCGGCCTCGGCGGCGCCCCGGGCCGTCGCCTCCGATCCGGTGCGGTGGCGACACCGGGAGGGGGTATCCGGCAGAACCGGTTGATCAACTGTGTCGACTCGGTCATGGCTGACGATATGACTGCACATCAGCACTACGACGGTGGCGAGGGGTCCAGGCGGCCGAGTTCACCGCGGTGGCGGCCGGCTGGGGCCGTCGCCTCGTGCCCGGCCACGACCTGCGGAAGGCAGCCGTCCGAGTCCTGGACGGCCGGGGTCGAGCCGCGCGGGTCTGTGGGAGCATGGCGCGATGGATCAAGGTCGACAGTTGGTCAGTTCAGCCTCACCCATGGAGCCCCGGATCGGCATGTCCCGGGCGGTCCGCAAGGGGTCGTACATCGCGGTGGCCGGCACCGCGCCGATCGGGGCGGACGGCAGGAACGTCGGGAAGGACGACGTCTACGCCCAGACGGTCCGGTGCCTGGACATCGCCGAGGCCGCGCTCAAGGCCGCGGGCTCGTCGCTCCAGGACGTCGTGCGGACCCGGATGATGCTCACGGACATCACGCGCTGGGAGGAGGCCGCCCGGGCGCACGGCGAGCGGTTCGCCGAGATCCGACCGGCCTGCACCTTCGTCGAGGTCTCCCGGTTCATCGACCCGGAGTGGCTGGTCGAGGTGGAGATCGACGCCGTTCTCGACTGACCCGGGGTGCGCCACCGTCGTGTCCGGGGCGTGGAAATTCCCTCGGCGGGCGCGGAGCCGGCCCGCTACGGTGACGATCACGGTGAACTTCGTACTGGTCGCGGGTGCGCGGCTCGGGGCCTGGGCCTGGGACGACGTGGTGGCGCACCTGCGGGCGGCCGGGCACGGCGTCCACCCGCTGACCCTCTCCGGCCTCGCCGACCGGCAGGGCGTCCCGGCCGGGCAGCAGACCCACGTCCAGGACATCGTGGCCGAGGTCGAGCGCCTCGACCTGCGCGAGGTCGTGCTGGTCGGTCACAGTTACGCGGGCGTTCCGGCGGGGCAGGCCGCGGCGCGGATCGGTGACCGGCTGGCGCACCTGGTGCTCGTCGACGCCGCTCTCCCGGTCGAGGGCCGGTCGTTCGCCGCGGGCTGGCCGGACGGCGGGGTGGCACTGAGGGCAGCGATCGCCGGGAACGGCGGGTTCTGGCCGAGCGCCACCGCCACCCACTTCGAGGGCCACGGCCTGACCGACGGGCAGATCGCCCGCATCGTCGCCGGTTCGACCCCGCACCCGGGCGCCACCCTGACCGAACCCGCCGTGCTGACCAGCCCGTTGGCCGAGCTGCCCGCGACCTACCTGCTGTGCTTGCTCGCCGCGGCGGAACCCGACGAGGAGGTGGCCGAGCTGGTGGCCGACGGGCACTGGCGGCTGGTCGGGCTGGACACCGGGCACTGGCCGATGTTCTCCCGGCCGGCCGAGCTGGCCCGGATCCTGCTGGACACCGCCGGGCGGTGAGGCCCGCGGCCCCGTCGGACACGGGGCCGCAGTCCGTCGATGAGGACGGTCAGTACCTGGTCGGCGTCCTCCGGGGCGTGTTCGCGGGACCAGGCGGGCGAGGCGGCGAGGGTGGACAGGCCGTCGGCGGTAACGCCCGGGCTCAAGCCGGTGTCGGGGGCGACTGAACCGGATGGGGCACGACATCCGTGTGTCGGGACGAGAGCCCCGTTGCCCCGCCTCCGCTCGTCGCCGCCACGACCCGCGGAGGCGGCCCGGGCTCGAAGCCTCGCGCGCTTCCCCGCCATCCCCCCGGGATGCGCGCGAGGCTTTCCCACGCCATGAACTCCCGAGGAGAAAAGCACTGATGAAGCACGTACGGCGGGCGGCTGTGGCGACCGGGAGCGCGGTCGCCGCCCTCGCCCTGGCGAACACCGGGACCGCCTTCGCCTGGAACCCGAGCGACGCCTCCGTGGAGATCGGTTGCCGGGCGGACGCCGGGCACGTCGAACTCGTCCTCGGGAACCACTACAAGGCCGCGGGTGACTACACCCTCAGCCTGGTCGGCGGGACCGAGGAGTACCACGGCAGGATCGAGGCGCGGAGCACCGTCAAGCTGACCGTCGGCTACTCGGGCAAGGGCGACACCTGGCGCTACACCCTGGCGGACACCCACGTGGACAAGACGGTGGCGGACGTTCCGCTCTGCCCGTCCGCCACCCCGACGCCGACCACCACCCCCTCCGTTCCGGCGACTCCGACGCCGACCACGTCGGTCCCGGCCTCGCCGGTCGTCACGCCCTCGGCGACCACCCCGGCTCCGACCGCTCCCGGGACCACCCCGCGGGCCACGCCGAGCGCGTCGACCACGCCGGCCGCGCCCGCCGCGACGCCCGGCGCCGGGGCGAGCACCGCGCCGGCCCTGGCGCAGACCGGTGGCGGGAGCAGCACCCCGCTCGCCCTGGCCGGTGGCGCCGTGCTGGCCGCCGGTGCGGGCCTGGTCCTCGCCGCCCGCAAGACCGCGGCCAAGCGTCGCGCCTGACCGGTCGTCACGCGGAGCGGCCCGGGGCGCCGGCGTCCTGGGGAACACCGGGCGCCGGTGCCCCGCGGCCTTGGGCGGTGGCGGCCACGGGCCGGGTGCCCGCGGAAGGGGGCGAGATGTTCGTCGACGGATCCTGGCGGATCACGGTGTCCGGCAAGGACGCCGACTTCGACCAGCGGGCGGTGGTGGTCACCCCGTACGGCACCCTGGTGCTGCCCGGCCGGGTGGGGGAGTCGCTCGTGGTCGACGCCGACACCTGGGAGCTGCGGCTCGAACACCGCCGCCCGGGTGGCGGCTGGCAGCCGGACGCCCAGGTGGTGTCCGGCCCGGTGATCACCATCGGTGGCAGGCGCAGCCGGGAGGTCCGGGCCCGGGACTGCCACTGGCCGGGCATCCCGGGCGACGACCTGCCGTGCAACCTCGTGCTGCGCCTCGACGGGTTGGACGCACTGGACGCGTTCGGTGCGTTCGGTGCGTTCGAGGCCGAGGGGTCGGCCGCGCGGCGGGAGACGGCCGAGGCGATCGCCCCGGCCTCGGCACCGCTCGTCCGGACCAGCTCGGACCGGGGGTCCGGTGTCCGGAGGGCGGTGGAGCGGCGGGAGGCGCCGACTGGGCGGACGGCGCCGGAAGAGGCGCCGGCCCCGACCGGTCGGCGGGCGTCCACCGGCTGGTGAGGGTGCGTGGGGACGTGACGACCGAGGGGGGGGGGGCGGCACGCCCCCCCCCCCCCCCGCGGTTACGGGCCCCCCACCGGGTTGGAAATTGAAAAACACGCCGTAACAAAAAACCCCCCCCGGGGGGGTGGGGGGCGGGTGC
>NZ_JBICZB010000020.1:79569-113653 GCF_043201815.1 Kitasatospora sp. NPDC048296 | reverse complement strand
AGCCACAGGCCAGCGCAGGCGAATCAGGAAAGTCGCGTCTCTAGGCACTTTCGGCCGTTCGCTCCGCCTGCAGCCCGATGACCTGCGCTTTCAGTCCACCAGGCCCTCCAGAACCCTCGAATTACGTCGAACCCGGGCCCGTCGCGCAGCAGGTAGAGGTCTTCGGCTACGAGGATTCGCGTGACTCCTCCCCCGACTGACGACGGGGGTTTCTCGCTAGGCCTGATTGGCGTCGCGACGGGCCAGCCCGGCCCGTAGAACGTTGATGGCTCCCACAGTGTCAGCGTGGGCCTGATGGCCGCAGCTGACGCAGCGGAATGTCTCCTGGGTGGGCCGGTTCTCCTTGACGGTGTGTCCGCACTCGGGGCACTCGCGGGAGGTGTTGCGGGGGTCCACGGCGATCACAGACCGTCCGGCGCATTCTGCCTTGGCGGTGAGGATCCCGAGGAACACCCCCCATCCGGCGTCGTTGATCGACTTGTTCAGCCCGGCCTTGGCTCCAGCGCCGTTCGGGAGGAACGTGCCGGACCGGTCGGGGTCGGGCTTGGGTGCGGGCGTCCGCACCATGTTGCGGATCTTGAGGTCCTCGTGTGCGATGAAGTCGTGCTCACGAACCAGCGCGAGGGCGGTCTTGTGGGCGTGGTCGAGCCGTTGGCGGCGCACCTTGCGGTGCAGCCGGGCGACGGTCTCGACCTGCTTGCGGCGGCGCTTGCTGCCCCGCTTGGACTGGGAGAGTGCCCGCTGCGCGGCGTCGAGCTTCGCGGCGCCCTTCTGGCCGTGGCGGGGGTTGGGTACGAACCCGCCGTCAGAGTCGGCGAGGAAGTGGGCTATGCCCAGGTCGGTGCCGACCGCGCTGCCGGTCGCGGGCAGCGGATCGGGCTGGTCCTGGTCAGCGGTCAGGATGATGTACCAGCGGCGACCCTCACGCTTGACGCTGATCGTCTTGATCTTGCCGACGACCGGCCGGTGCCGGTGCACCCGGACACATCCGACGCCTTGCAGACGGACGCGGGTCACCGGGTCGTGGGGGGTGGCGTCCCAGCGACATCCATCGCCGCCCTCCGGCCAATCCACCGTGTCGAACCTTTTAAATGACCGGAACCGGGGATAGTCGGGCGTTTCATCGGACTTGACCCGGCGAAAGAACGCGGCAAATGCCTTATCCAGCCGCCGGAGCGTCGCCTGTTGCGAGGAGAACGACCAGCGGGCCTGATCGGAGTCGAAGGCGCGAATGTCCTTGAGCTGCGCAGACTGCTGCCCGTAGCGGACAGTCGTCTTCGTCGCGTGCCGGTAGGCATCACGGCGTTCCTCCAACGCCGCGTTGTATAGCGCGCAGTGATCTCGCAACATCGCCGCGAGCTGCTGTTCCTGGCCCACGGTGGGCCTGATCAGGAACTTGTACGCACGGATGATCCGGCCCACCCCCTCTCGGCTTGACGCAATCAAGATGCCACACGCCACCGACAAGCGGGACCGGATTCCCTTCCCGGCTGAACCCGCGGATACCCCTGTCCGAACCCCGCCGGGGCCACCGCCACCCATCCAACTGTCTCATGGCCCCTCCTCGCCCCGTTCGGGCGAGGAGTGTGGCCAGCCCCACCCGACCGTGCGCCCAGCCGGACACCGGCACCCCCGACCCGCCCGCGGCAAGATCCCCGACCGACATCATGCCGACTGTGATCACCGGCGTCGACCCTCGCCCCGGCGAACCGGCGAACCGGGCCAGACCTGCGAACCGGACCGGACCGGCAGACCTGCCGGGCCAGGGCAGCGGTTAGGCTCGGGCCGTGCCCGAAGCCCTGACGACCTCCCCCCTGCCGAGCGCCGCCGAGCCCGGTCCCGAGCCCGGCCCCGAGCGCCCGGCCCGTTCGGCCTGGTGGCGGTTCGGCCTGCTGGTGCTGCTGCTGGGGGCGTGCGCCGGGTCGCTGCTGCTGTGGAGCCCGACGGACCTGCTCTCCGGCGGCCTGGCGAACCGGATGCCCGGCTACTGGTTCGCACCGCTGTTCACCCTCGTCTACGCGGTCGGCACGCTCGCCTTCGTCCCACGCCCCGCGCTGAACGCCGTCGCCGGACTGCTGCTGGGCATCCAGCAGGGCGTGCTGCTCGCCGTGCTCGGCACCACCCTGGGCGCGGCGATGGCCTTCGCCCTGGGCCGCGGCCTCGGCCGGGAGGCGCTGAAGCCCTACCTGCGCGGCAAGGTGCTGGGCGCCCTCGACCAGCGCTTCACCGAGCAGGGCTTCCGCAGCGTCCTGGTGCTGCGGCTGCTGCCCGGCCTGCCCTTCCAGGCCGGCAACTACGGCGCGGCCTTCTCCGGGGTCCGCTTCCTGCCCTTCCTCCTCGCCACCGCGATCGGCGTGGTGCCCACCACCGCCGTCTACGTCACCGCCGCCGCCAGCGCGGACCAGCCGGGCTCGGCGGCGTTCCTGGTCTCCGCCGGGGTGATCGCCCTGCTGGTGATCGGCAGCCTGGTCGGCCTCTGGCGCGCGGCCGCGGCCCGCCGCCGGGCCCTGAGAACCGGTTGACCCAGCGGCCGGCTGACAAATCGGTCGCGCCGCCGCGCCGCCGGGGGCCACGATGGCCGGCATGACCGAACTCAACCCGCGGGTGGACCCGCCGATGGCGGCCGGCGAGGCCGCCATGCTCACCGCCTGGCTCGACTACCACCGCAGCACTCTCGCCCTCAAGTGCGAGGGTCTGACCGACGACCAGCTGCGGCTGCGCTCCGTCCCGCCGTCCACACTCTCCCTGCTCGGCCTGGTGCGGCACATGACCGAGGTGGAGCGGCACTGGTTCCAGGGCGTCCTGCGCGGCGAGGAGGTCGCCACCGGCCACTACTGGACCGAGCAGGACCCGGACGGCGATTTCGACAACGTCGGCACCGCCGACGTCGCCGCCGACTTCGCCCTCTGGCGCGCCGAGATCGCGGCCGCCCGCGAGGCATCGACCGGCCTGCCGCTGGAGACCGTCGGCAAGCGGCTGCGCCACGACCGGGAAGTGACGCTCCGCTGGATCCTGGTCCACATGATCGAGGAGTACGCGCGGCACAACGGCCACGCGGATCTTCTGCGCGAACTGGTGGACGGCTCCACCGGCGAATGAAATCGTTTCCACATTGTTGACAGAAGGTCAATTAAGCAGTGACCGCTACCGATAAGGTCTACGCGCGCAACCGTACGGAGCTGCGCCGCGTCGCTTCCTTTACCCGGGTCCGCCCGGGCTTCGGGCACGGCACGACTCGTACGGGGGTCGCGAGCGGGCACGGGACCGGTGAACAGTGCGATACTCGGACAGTTCCGACGAGTGGATGACGTGTCAAGAAGGACACGCACCCCCCGGGGGGACCAGGACGGGACGAGGCAGGGAGGCGCGGCATGGGAGCACTTCGCGACGAGCACCACAACGGGTGGCTGATGCCCTCGGGGAACTACCCGGCCGCTGTGTACGACGACGAGTGGGTCGAGCAGGAGGCGGTTTCCGCCGCCCCCGCGCCCGCGAAGATCGTCTCCCTGCGGCCGACGGGCTTCGAGGCGGCGCGTACGGTCGGCGAGCACATCCGGGCGAGCACCCCGGTGGTCATGGACCTCACCGAGATGGAGGAGGCGGAGGCCAAGCGCATGGTCGACTTCGCCTCCGGTCTGATCTTCGGCACGCGGGGCGGCATCGAGCGGATCGCCCGCCGGGTCTTCCTGCTCACCCCGGCGGACGTCGAGGTCATGGTGATCGACCGCCCGCTCGACGAGACCGGGTTCTACAACCAGAGCTGAGCCAACCAGAGCTGAGCCGGCCGTAAGGCCACGCAGCGCCCCGACCGGGGACGGCACACCCGCCGTCCTCGGTTTTTTGCTGTCCAGGGGCCGGGCGAGCATGGATCATCTGAGACGAAGGAACTAATTTTGAGACATCGATGTCTCAACTGGTCTAGACTCGATGCATGGCCACCGACCGCGACACCGTCCTCGAAGCCGCCGTCGGCGTGCTCTCCCGCCGCCCCACCGCCCACCTGGACGAGATCGCCCGGGCGGCGGGCATCAGCCGTGCCACCCTGCACCGGCTGTTCCCGGGGCGCGAGGCGCTGATCCGCGAGGTCGGCCGACTCGGCCTGGAGCGCTTCGCCGCCGCCCTGGACACCGCCGCGACGGAGGAGGGCGACGCCGAGGCCGCGCTGCGGCGCCTGGTGGACGCCTCCGTCCCCGACGCCATGCTCTGCGCCTTCCTGGCCGGCGAAAACCAGCTCTACGACCACGACGACATCAACGACCTCTGGGAGGTCCAGATCGCCCGGCTGCACGCGCTCTTCCTGCGCGGACAGCAGCAGGGCGTCTTCCGGATCGAACTGAGCGCCGCCTGGCTGAGCGAGGCCTTCTTCGACCTCGTCGCCGGCATCGGCTGGGCCATCCAGGACGGCCGGCTCGCCCCGCGCGAGGCCGCCTTCTCGCTCGCCGAACTGTTCCTCGGCGGCGCGCTGCGCCGACCGGACACCCCCGCCCCCACGGCCCACATCCCCGTTGGCCCGACCCACAGCACCTCGGACCGGAAACCGGAAACCGATATCCCATGAGCTTGACGGCTCCCGCCCTTCTGACCGCCCGCCAGCGCTGGACCGGCCTCGCCGTCCTGGTGCTGGCCGTCACCGTGGTCGCCCTCGACGCGACCGTGCTCTCCCTCGCCATCCCGTCCATCAGCGAGACGCTGCGCCCCAGCGGCACCCAGCTGCTCTGGATCGGCGACTCCTACTCCTTCGTGCTGGCCGGCCTGCTGGTCAGCATGGGCGCGCTGAGCGACCGGATCGGCCGCAAGAAGCTGCTGCTGTCCGGCGCCACCGCCTTCGGCGCCGCCTCGCTGCTGGCCGCCTACGCGCCGGGCCCGGGCTGGCTGATCCTCGCCCGCGCGCTGCTCGGCGTCGCCGGGGCGACGATCATGCCCTCCACCCTGTCGCTGATCCGCAGCCTGTTCCCGGACGACCGGGAGCGGGCCACCGCGATCGGCATCTGGGGCGCGGCCGCCACCGCCGGTGCCGCGCTCGGGCCGGTGATCGGCGGGGCGCTGCTGGAGCACTTCTGGTGGGGTTCGGTGTTCCTGCTGAACATCCCGGTCCTGCTCCTGCTGCTGGTGTCCGGCACCTGGCTGCTGCCGGAGTCCAGGGACCCGAAGCCGGGCCGCTGGGACGTGCTGAGCGTCGCGCTGTCGATGGCCGGTGTGATCGGCGTGGTGTACGCGGTCAAGGAGGGCGCCGCGCACAGCCCCGCCCGCTGGGACGTCCCGGTCGCCTTCCTCCTGGGCGCCGCCGCGCTGACCGTCTTCGTCCGCCGCCAGCTGCGGCTGGAGACCCCGCTGCTGGACGTCCGGCTGTTCCGCGACCGGCGGTTCACCGCCGCCGTCACCGCTTCGCTGATCTCCCTGGTGGGCCTGAGCGGCGTGATCTTCGTGGTCTCGCAGTACCTCCAGCTGGTCCGCGGCTACGAGCCGCTCCAGGCGGGCCTGGCGGAGCTGCCGGCCTTCGCCGGCTCGGTGGTCGGCGGGCTGCTGACCGCCCGGATCGCCCGGCGCTTCGGCGTCCGCAAGGCGCTGACGGCCAGTCTGCTCGCCATGGGTCTGGCCGCGGGCGTGCTGGGCTGGCTGCAGCAGGACACCACCTACCTGTTGCTGGCCGTCTCCTTCCTGCTGACCGGCACGGCCGAGGGCGTGGTCTACACGCTCGGCGCCGACCTGGTGCTGAGCGCCGCACCCGCCGACAAGGCCGGGGCCGCCTCGGCGGCCTCCGAAACGGCGTACGAACTGGGCACCGCGCTCGGCATCGCGCTGGTCGGTTCGGTGGTCGGCTCGATCTACGCGAACGGGCTGTCCGTGCCGGCCGGGGTCTCCGCGGAGACCGCGGCCCGGGCCGGTGAGTCGCTCGGTTCGGCCGTGGAGGAGGCGCACGGACTGCCGGCCGAGGTGGCCCAGCCGCTGCTGGCGAGCGCCAAGGACGCCTTCGTGCACGGCATGAACAGCGCCGGGCTGGTCGCCGGCGTGCTGCTGGTGGGCGCGGCCGTCCTGGCCTGGCGACTGCTGCGCGGGCTGTCCGCCCCGACGGCGGCCGAGCCGGCCGAGGCCGCCGAGCCGCAGAAGGTCGACGCGTAGGACCGCGTACGAGAACGGGTACGAGAACGGGTACGAGAACGGCCGTTTCCATCCGGGAACGGTCGTTCTCGTCTGCGGAACGCCCGTTCCCGGGGGTCTGCGGGCACGCCTCAGGACGCCCCGAAGGGCAGCTCCAGCTCGGCCCAGACCACCTTGCCGTCCCGGGTGAGCCGGCTGCCCCAGCGCTGGGCCAGCTCGCTGACCAGGAACATCCCGCGCCCGCCCTCGTCCTGCTCGGCGAAGGGGCGCAGTTGCGGGGTCTGGCCGCCGGCGTCGGAGACCTCGACGGTCAGCACCCGGTCGCGGAACAGCCGCAGTCGGCGCGGTGCCTCGGCGTGCAGCAGGGCGTTCGTGACCAGCTCGCTGACCATGAGTTCGGCGTAGTCGGAGAGCGCGCTCAGGCCCCACCCCTCCAGGGTGGCGCGGGTGAAGCGGCGGGCCTTGCCGGGCAGCTTGCCGCCGCCGGCGAGCGGGAGGGTGGCGATCCGGTCGTCGGCCACCGGCAGCGCCCGCGCCATGATCATCGCGATGTCGTCCTCGGTACCGTCCGTGACCAGCGCGCCGAGGACGGCGTCGCAGCTCTCCTCCAGCGTCCGGCCGGTCTGGGACAGGGTGCGGGCGAGCAGGTCGATGCCGTCGTCCAGGTCCTGGCCGCGCCGCTCGACCAGGCCGTCGGTGTAGAGGGCGAGCATGCTGCCCTCGGGGAGGGTGAACCCGATCGACTCGAAGGCGACCCCGCCGACGCCCAGCGGAACGCCGGGCGGCACCTCGATCGTGCGGGCGGTGCCGTCGGTGTCGACCCACACCGGCGGCAGGTGCCCGGCCGAGGCGACCTGGACGGTGCGCTCCAGCGGGTCGTAGACCGCGCATATGCAGGTGGCGAACTGGCCCTCGCCGATGCCCGAGGCGGTCTCGTCCAGTCGGGTGAGGACCTGCTCGGGCGGCATGTCCAGGGTGGCCAGGGTGCGGGCGACGGTGCGCAGCTGGCCCATGGTGGCGGCGGCCCGGATGCCGTGGCCCATCACGTCGCCGACCACCAGTGCGACCCGGCCGCAGGACAGCGGCACCACGTCGAACCAGTCGCCGCCGACCTCGCTGACCACGCTGCTGGGCAGGTAGCGGTAGGCGATCTCCAGGCCGAGGGTGCGGTGGATCTCCTGCGGCAGCAGGCTGCGCTGCAGGGTCAGGGCGGTCTCCCGCTCGCGCCGGTAGAGCCGGGCGTTGTCGAGGGCCAGCGCGGTGCGGGCGACCAGTTCCTCGGCGAGCGCGACGTCGGCGTCGGTGAACGGCTCGGGGTTGCGCATCCGGATGAATTCGGAGCCGCCGAGCACCATGCCCCGGGCGGTGATCGGCACCATCAGGTACGAGTGGATGCCGGCCGCCATCCCGGGGGCGATCCGGTCCTCGCTGGACACCAGTCCGCGCAGCACCTCCTCGTCCACGTGGGAGCGCAGCAGCGGCCGCCCGCTGCGCAGGCACTGGGTGTAGCTGCGGTCCGGGGCGTACTCGGAGGTCTCGCCGACGACGTCCACGGCGTGCGCGAGGCCGGACTCGTAGCTCTCCCCGACGGCGACGGCGCGCAGGGTGACGGACCGGTCGGAGGGGATCGCGGTGGGCTCGGCGCCGCGCAGGACGGGTTCCAGCAGGTCGACGGTGGCGAAGTCGGCGAACCGGGGGACGACGGCCTCGATCAGTTCCTCCGCGGTGCGCTGGAGGTCGAGGGTGGTGCCGATCCGGGCGGTGGCCTCGGCGATGGTGGTCAGCCGTTCCTGGGCGCGGGCGGCGCGGGCCTCGGCCTGGAAGCGCTCGGTGACGTCGATGATCGAGGAGGCGACGCCGAAGACCTTTCCGGCGGAGTCCTCCAGCCGGAAGTAGGAGGCGGACCAGGCACGGTCCCGCTTGGGGTCCCCGGGGACGCGGCCGTGCGAGCGGGCGTCGACGACGGGCTTGCCGCTCTTGAGGACCTGTCTCATGGTCTGCTCGATCTCGACGCTGTTGATGCCGGGCAGGACGACGGTTATCCGGCGGCCGAGGTGGCCGGAGGCCGGGACACCGTTCATCCGGGCGAGTGCGTCGTTGATCCGGACGAAGCGCAGTTGGGTGTCGTAGACGGCCATCCCTATCGGCGAGCGGCCGAAGATGCCGTCGAGGACGGCGAGGTCGGCCTCGATCTCGTGCAGGGCGCGGGTGTCGGACGCGGTGGCGAGCAGCAGCAGGGTGCCACTCGGGCCGGCGATCGGGTAGGTGCGGAACTCCAGCTCGACCTTGTGGCCGTCGCGGTGGCGGACCGGGAAGACGAAGGAGGTGCCGGTCCCCGCCATGATCCGCCGGAAGATGTCGAGCACCTCGGGGCGGTCGGTGTCGTCGGTGAGCAGCCGGGCGGCGTAGCTGCCGACGGCCTCCTCGGCGGTGTAGCCGAGCAGGGCCTCGGCGTCATCGCTCCAGTGCAGGATCAGGCCGTCGCTCTGGAGCAGGGCCGTCGCGAGCGGGACCAGTCGGTGGCCTTCCGGGCGCGCGGAGGCGCCGCCCGCTGTGAGGCCGGCGGCGTCGGTCGCGTCCCACTCGTGTCCGTGCATTCAGGCAGCACCCCGGTTCGGCTCGTGCCCGGCCGGGTGAGCCTCGCGGTCGGTGCCGGCCGGGTTTCTTCTCCAGACTGCACGGACATCGGCCGCCCGGCGACCCCTTGGTCAGGGGTGTCCGGCCGCTCCGGTTGTACGGGCGTCATGGGCGTACCGGGCGTACCGGGCGTACCGGGCGTACCGGGCGTACCGGGCGTACCGGGCGTACCGGGCGTACCGGGCGCAGCGTACTCTCCAGAAGGCCCGCCCACTGCCCGATCACTCCGGAACGTCGAACACTGTCGTCGGTCAGCAGGTTGGCCAGGCCCAGTCCGCGGGCGAGGTCGAGGGTGGCCTGCACCGATTCGCGCACGCCCGGGCGGGTCTCGTCGGCTCCGAGGAACTCCACGGCGGCCCGGTGGGCCTCCCGGCCGACCCGGCCCTCCAGGGCGACGATCCGCTCGCGCAGGGCCTCCTCGGTGGCGGCGGCGGTCCACAGGTGCAGGGCGGCGCGGAAGTCCGGGCCGGTGTAGAGACGGACGATCATGTCGACCACGGCCCGGGTGCGGTCGGGGCCGGCGGCCGGCAGGTCGTCCGCGTGGGCGCGGACGGCTGCCAGCCGCTCGGCGGTGACGTACTCGACGGCCGCGGTGAAGAGGTCCTCCCGGGTCGGGAAGTGGTGCTGGGCGGCGCCCCGGGAGACGCCGGCCCGCTCGGCGACCACGGCGACGGTGGAGCCCTGCCAGCCGAGCTCGGCCAGGCAGTCCACGGCGGCCGCGAGCAGCCGGGCCCGGGTCGCGCGGCTGCGGTCCTGCTGGGGGGTGCGGACGGCGGGGTGGCTGGTCATGGCGGGCGGCGGTTCCTGTTCCGGTCGGGGCGCGGCGGGTCGATCCTCACAGACGCGCCGCGGTCTTCGCCGGTCAGGGCCCCCGTTCAGCTCGCCGCCTCGGCCCGTGCGGCCTCGCGGGCGCGCAGCTCGCGGCGGAGGATCTTGCCGGCCGCGGACTTGGGGACGGCGTCGACGAACTCCACCGCGCGGACCTTCTTGTACGGGGCGACCTGCCCGGCCACGTAGCCGGTGACCTCCTCGGCGGTCAGGGCGCTGCCGGGGGCGCGGACCACGAAGGCCTTGGGGCACTCGGTGCCGTCGGCGTCCGGGACGCCGATCACGGCGGCGTCGGTGATCTGCGGGTGGCCGAGCAGCACGGCCTCCAGCTCGGCGGGGGCGACCTGGTAGCCCTTGTACTTGATCAGCTCCTTGACCCGGTCGACGATGTGCAGGTAGCCGCGCTCGTCCACGCAGCCGATGTCGCCGGTGTGCAGCCAGCCCTCGGCGTCGATCACGGCGGCGGTGTCGGAGGGGCGGCCGAAGTAGCCCTTCATCACCTGGGGGCCGCGGATCCACAGCTCGCCGCGCTCGCCGGCGCCGAGGTCCCGGCCGCTGCCGTCCAGGGCGGTGACCCGCAGTTCGGTGGAGGGGACCATCCGGCCGACCGAGCCGGGCGAGGGGTCGTGCTCGGTCGGGGAGACCACGTGGGTGACCGGGGACAGCTCGGTCATGCCGTAGCCCTGGAGCAGGTGCGGCAGGCCCAGGCGCCGGGCGCAGGCCTCGGCGAGGGCCGGGTCCAGCGGGGCGGCCGCGCACAGCAGGTACTCGACGGAGGAGAGGTCGAAGCGCTCCACCACCGGGTGCTTGGCCAGGGCGAGAGCGATCGGCGGGGCCACCACCAGGGCCTGTACCCGGTGCTGTTCGATCGCGCGGCAGAACTGCTCCAGGTCGAAGCGGGGCAGCACGACGACGGTGGCGCCGCACCGCAGCGGCTGGTTGAGCAGGGCCGCCAGGCCGTAGATGTGGAAGAACGGCAGCACCGCGAGCACCCGTTCGCCCACGGCGGGGCGGTAGAGGGCGTCGGTCTGGGCGAGGTTGGTGGCGATCGAGCGGTGGGTGAGCATCACGCCCTTGGGCAGGCCGGTGGTGCCGCTGGAGTAGGGCAGCACCGCGACGTCCTCGCCCGGGTCGATCACGGTCTCGGGGGCGGGGCCGGTGGCGGCGAGCAGCTCGGCGAGCGAGCGGTGGCCGTCGGCGCCGTCCAGCACGATGATCTCGCTCAGCGGGCGGCCGGCGGCGGCGAGCTGTTCGGCGGCCGCACGGGCGGTCGACAGGAACGGGGAGACGGTGATCAGCCAGCGGGCGCCGCTGTCGCGGAGCTGTCCGGCCAGTTCGACGGGGGTGGACAGCGAGGACACCGTGGTGACGGTGGCGCCGGCCCGGGTGGCGCCGTAGTAGGCCATCGGATAGACGATCGAGTTGGGACTGAACAGGGCGACCACGTCGCCCTTGCGCACCCCTGCTCCGGCCAGTCCGGCGGCGACCCGTTCGACCGAGGCGGCGAGCCGCGCGTAGCTGACCTGCTCCCCGGTGAGGCCGTCGATCAAGGCCGGCCGCTCGCCGTACTCGGCGGCGGAGCCGAGCACCGCGTCGTGGATCGGCAGGTCGATCACGGGGACGTCCGGGAATTCACTTCGGAACACCAAGGTGAGCCTCCAGCCAGGAAGTTGATGCAGCAACAAAAGCGGCGACGGCGTCGGTACGGGGCGCGCTCAGGAGCATACGGACAGTCAGGGGAGTCGCTCATCCATTGTGGGGAACCGGGGGCGGAGCTTGCGTGGCACATGTGCTCCCGGGGCGCGCCGACCCGGATCCGGATCCCCGCGATCAAGGTCGACGCCCCGGTGACCGGCCCCGGGCTGAACGCCGCTCTGCAGTTGAACACCCCTCCGGTGTTCCCGAAGAAGGACTCCCGGACGCCCAGGTGTACGGCGGCAGCGGCACCCGGGCCGAGCTGCGGGTGATCACCTGCGGCGGGAAGTCCGACCGGCACGCCGGGTACGAGTCCGACACCGTGGCCTTCGCCCACCTGAGCGCCGTGCGGTGACCCCGACCGGGACAGCGGCGCCCAGGGACGGTCAGTACGACTTGGGCAGGCCCAGGGTGTGCTGGGCCACGTAGTTGAGCACCATCTCCCGGCTGACCGGCGCGACCCGGCCGACCCGGGTGGCCGCCAGCAGCGCGCCCAGCCCGTACTCCTGGGTGAGGCCGTTGCCGCCGAGCGTCTGCACCGCCTGGTCGACGGTACGGGCGGCCGCCTCCCCGGCGGCGTACTTGGCCATGTTGGCGGCCTCCCCGGCGGCCAGGTCCTCCCCCGCGTCGTAGAGCAGCCCGGCCTTCTGGGTCATCAGCCGGGCCAGCTCGATCTCCACCGCACACTGGGCCAGCGGGTGGGCCAGACCCTGGTGGGCGCCGATCGGGGTGGACCAGACGGTCCGGGTCTTCGCGTACTCGACGGCCTTGCCGAGGGCCTGGCGGGCCAGGCCGAGCGAGAAGGCGGCGGTGAGGATCCGCTCCGGGTTGAGGCCGGCGAACAGCTGGAGCAGGCCGGCGTTCTCGTCGCCGACCAGGGCGTCGGCGGGCAGCCGGACGTCGTCCAGGAAGACCTGGAACTGCTTCTCCGGGGCGACGAGCTCCATCGGGATCGCCCGGTACTCGAAACCGGGGGTCTCGCGCGGGACGACGAACAGGCAGGGCTTGAGCTTGCCGGTGCGGGCATCCTCGGTACGGGCGACGAACAGCACGGCGTCGGAGTGGTCGATGCCGGAGACGAACACCTTGCGGCCGGTCAGCAGCCAGTCCTCGCCGTCCCGGCGGGCGACGGTGGAGATCCGGTGCGCGTTGGAGCCGGCGTCCGGCTCGGTGATGCCGAAGGCCATCTTGCGGCTGCCGTCGGCCAGTCCGGGCAGCCAGCGCCGCTTCTGCTCCTCGGTGCCGTAGCGGGCTATCACCGTGCCACAGATCGCCGGGGAGACGATCAGCAGCAGCAACGGGCAGCCGGCGGTGCCGAGTTCCTCCAGGACGATGGCGAGGTCGGTGATGCCGCCGCCTCCGCCGCCGTACTCGGCGGGCAGGTTGACGCCCAGGTAGCCGGCCTTGCCGGCCTCCGCCCACAGTTCCTCGGCGGGCTCGCCGGCCCGGGCCTTGGCGAGGTAGTAGGCGGAGCCGTAGCGGCGGCCGAGGTCGCCGACGGCCTGGCGCAGGGCCTTGCGTTCGGGGGTTTCGAGGAGCTGACTGCCGATGGCGGACATGCGGGGGTCCTTCCTCAGGCTTCGGTGGTCTGGACGACGGCCAGCAGGGTTCCGAGTTCGACCTGCCGGCCGGGGGTGGCGAGGAGTTCGACGAGGATGCCGTCGGCGGGGGCGGTGACGCGGTGCTCCATCTTCATCGCCTCCAGCACGAGCAGCGGCTGCCCGGCGGTGACGGCGTCCCCGACGGCGGCATTGGTGCGGAGCACGGTGCCGGGCATCGGGGCGAGCAGGGCGCCGGGGTCGGTCTGGGCGGTCGGGTCGGGGAAGCGCGGCAGGGCGGTGAGCGCGGTGCTGCCGGTCGGGGTGTCGACGTACACCTGCTGCGCCCGGCCGCCGTAGCGGGCGACGCGGTAGGGGCGTCGGACCTCGCCCTCGCGCAGCACGACGAGCTCGGCGGTGGCCTCGACGAGTTCCACGTCCGGGTGGTCCTCGGCCAGCAGGCCGGCCCGGGTGTGGCGGTAGCGGACTTCCGACTCCGTGCCGTCGGCGGCGCGGTAGCGCTTGACCTGCGCCTGGGAGGGCAGGTTGCGCCAGCCGGAGGGCAGGGCGGTGGCACGGGCGGCGGCGTCGGCGAGGGCGGCGGCCAGCGCGGCGCGTCCGACGCCCTTGGTGTCCGGGGCGGTGAGCTCGGCCGCGTGCTCGGTGAGGAAGCCGGTGTGCAGGCGTGCGGCGAGGAAGGCCGGATGCCGCAGCGCTCGGACCAGCAACTCCCGGTTGGTGGAGGGGCCGTGGATCCTCGCGCGGGCGAGCGCGTCGGCCAGCTTGCGGGCGGCGGCGGCGCGGGTCGGCGCCCAGGCGATCACCTTGGCGAGCATCGCGTCGTAGTGCGGGGTGATCTCGCTGCCGGACTCGACGCCGGAGTCCAGGCGCAGGCCGGAGCCGGCGGCGGTTCCGGCGCCGGTTCCGGGCCCGGCACCTGTCCCGGGTCCAGCTCCGGTGAACTCCTGGTGGTGGTGGGCGAGTTCGAGAAGGTGCAGGGTGCCGGTGGCGGGCTGCCAGTCCTTGGCCGGGTCCTCGGCGTACAGCCGGGCCTCGATCGCGTGGCCGGTGGTCGGCGGCGGGGTGGGCCCGGGTAGCTCCTCCCCCTCGGCGACGGCGAGTTGGAGCGCCACCAGGTCCAGCCCGGTGACCGCCTCGGTGACCGGGTGCTCGACCTGGAGGCGGGTGTTCATCTCCAGGAAGTAGCACCGGCCGTCCTCGGCGAGCAGGAACTCGGCCGTCCCGGCGCCGACGTAGCCGATCGCCCGGGCGGCGTTCACCGCCGCTGTGTGCAACTCGGCCCGGACGTCCGCCGGGAGACCGGGGGCCGGGGCCTCCTCGACCACCTTCTGGTGCCGCCGCTGGAGCGAGCAGTCGCGGTCGCCGACCGCCCAGACCGTGCCGTGCGCGTCGGCCAGCAGCTGGACCTCGACGTGCCGCCCGGTGGGCAGGTAGCGCTCGCAGAACACCTCGTCCGAGCCGAAGGCCTTGGCCGCCTCGGCCCGGGCCGCCGCCAACTCGCCGGGCAGGTCCGCCAGTCGACGGACCACCCGCATGCCGCGGCCGCCGCCGCCCGCCGCGGCCTTGACCAGCACCGGCAGGTCGGCCTCGGTCGGCTCCGCCAGCGCCCCCAGGACGGGCACCCCGGCCTCGGCCATCAGCCGCTTGGCGGCGGTCTTCGAGCCCATCGCGGCGATCGCGGCCGGCGGCGGGCCGACCCAGACCAGGCCCGCATCCAGCACGGCCCGCGCGAACTCGGCGCTCTCGGACAGGAATCCGTACCCGGGGTGGACGGCGTCGGCCCCGGCGGCCAGCGCGGCGCGCACGATCAGTTCGCCGCGCAGGTAGGTGTCGGCGGGCGCGGCGCCGGGCAGCCGGACGGCGGCGTCGGCCTCCCGCACGTGCGGGGCGGCGGCGTCCGGATCGGAGTGCACGGCCGTGGTCGCGATGCCGAGCTCCCGGCAGGTGCGGAACACCCGGCGGGCGATCTCGCCTCGATTGGCGACCAGCAGGTTGGTGATCGGAGTCTTGGAAGTCATCGTCGGTAGCCCTCTCACAGACGGAAGACGCCGTAGCCACGCGCGCCCTCGACCGGCGCGTTGTGGATCGCGGACAGGCACAGGCCGAGCACCGTACGGGTGTCGCGCGGGTCGATCACGCCGTCGTCGTAGAGCCGGCCGGACAGGAACACCGGCAGCGACTCGGCCTCGATCTGCTGCTCGACCATCGCCCGGATCGCCGCGTCCGCGTCCTCGTCGTACGGCTGCCCCTTGGCCGCGGCCGACTGCCGGGCGACGATCGACAGCACCCCGGCGAGCTGCTGCGGGCCCATCACCGCGGACTTGGCACTCGGCCAGGAGAACAGGAAGCGCGGCTCGTAGGCCCGGCCGCACATGCCGTAGTGGCCCGCGCCGTACGAGGCGCCCATCAGCACGGACAGGTGCGGGACCGTGGAGTTGGCGACGGCATTGATCATCATCGCGCCGTGCTTGATGATGCCGCCCTGTTCGTAGTCCTTGCCGACCATGTAGCCGGTGGTGTTGTGCAGGAACAGCAGCGGCGTGTTGCGCTGGTTGGCCAACTGGATGAACTGGGCGGCCTTCTGGGACTCCGCACTGAACAGCACGCCCTGGGCGTTGGCCAGCACGCCGACCGGGTAGCCGTGCAGGCGGGCCCAGCCGGTGGCCAAGCTGGTGCCGTAGAGCGGCTTGAACTCGTCGAAGTCGGAGCCGTCGACGATCCGGGCGATCACCTCGCGCGGGTCGAACGGCACCTTGAGGTCGCCCGGGACGATGCCGAGCAGCTCCTCCTCGTCGTACTTCGGCGGCTCGGCGAGCGGGTCCGCGCCCGGGCCGGGCTTGCGGTGGTCGAGCCGGGCGACGATCCGGCGGGCGATCCGCAGCGCGTCCGCCTCGTCCACCGCGAAGTGGTCGGCCAGCCCGGAGACGCGGGCGTGCATCTCGGCGCCGCCCAGCGACTCGTCGTCGGCCTCCTCGCCGGTGGCCATCTTCACCAGCGGCGGGCCGCCGAGGAACACCTTGGCGCGCTCCTTGACCAGCACGGTGTGGTCGGACATGCCCGGCACGTAGGCGCCGCCGGCCGTCGAGTTGCCGAACACCACGGCCACGGTGGGGATGCCGGCGGCCGAGAGCCGGGTGAGGTCGCGGAAGAGGGCGCCGCCGGGGATGAAGATCTCCTTCTGGCTCGGCAGGTCGGCGCCGCCGGACTCGACCAGGTTGACCAAGGGGAGGCGGTTGTTCAGCGCGATCTCGTTGGCCCGCAGGGCCTTTCGCAGGGTCCACGGGTTGCTGGCGCCGCCACGCACCGTCGGGTCGTTGGCGGTGATCACGCATTCCACGCCCTCGATCACGCCGATGCCGGTGACCAGGGCCGCGCCCACCGGGTAGTCGCTCCCCCAGGCGGCCAACGGGGACAGCTCCAGGAACGGGGAGTCCGGGTCGACCAGCAGCTCGATCCGCTCGCGGGCCAGCAGCTTGCCGCGCTTGCGATGGCGCTCCACGTACTTGGGGCCGCCGCCGGCCAGCGCCTTGGCGTGCTCGGCGTCGAGCTCGGCGAGCTTGGCGACCATCGCGGCGCGGTGCTCGGCGTAGTCGGGCCCGGCCGGGTCGACGCGGGTGGTCAGGACGGTCACAGCAGGGCCTCCGGAATGTCGAGGTGGCGGGAGCGAAGCCACTCCCCCAGGGCCTTGGCCTGCGGGTCGAAGCGGTGCTGGGCGGCGACGCCCTCGCCGAGCAGGCCGGTGACGGTGAAGTTGAGCGCCCGAAGGTTCGGCAGCAGATGCCGGGTGACGGTCAACCCGGCTGTTTCGGGAAGGAGTTCGCGCAGCTTGTCGACAGTGAGGGTGTGTGCGAGCCAGCGCCAGCCGTCCTCGTCGCGGGCCCAGACACCGAGGTTGGCGTCACCGCCCTTGTCCCCGCTGCGGGCGCCGGCCACCAGGCCGAGCGGGGCGCGGCGGGTCGGGCCGGTCGGCAGCGCTTCGGGCAACTCCGCGGCGGCTTCAGCCGGTTGGGAGGTCACCGGCGCGGGCGGGACGGCGATCCGGCGACCGTCCGACAGGACGGCGGTGTGCTCGACCGCCTTGGCATCGACGTACGCGGCGGTGAACACCCCGTACGGCGCGCCCGGGCCGGGCGGGGCGGTGAGGTGGAAGCCCGGGTATCCGGCCAGCCCCAATTCGACGGCGGCCTTGCCGAGTTCGCGGCCGACCTTGGCCGGGTCGGGGTCGCGGGCGGTGAGCCGCAGCAGCGCGGAGGCGGTCTCCTCGGTGGCCGCGTCCGGGTGGTCGGTGCGGGCGAGGGCCCACCGCAGTTCGGCCGGGCGGACCTCGGGCGGCAGGGCGGCGGTGAACTGCCGTTGCACCAGGTCGGCCTTGGCCTCGATGTCCAGGCCGGTGAGCACGAAGACCACCTCGTTGCGGTGGCCGCCGAGGCGGTTGAGCCCGACCTTCAGGGTGGGCGGCGGGGCCTCGCCGCGCACGCCGGAGATCCGCACCCGGTCCGGGCCCTCCTCGGCGAGCCGGACGGTGTCCAGTCGGGCGGTGACGTCCGGGCCGAGGTAGTGCGATCCGCCGGTCTCGTACAGGAGTTGGGCGGTGACGGTGCCGACGGTGACGGCGCCGCCGGTGCCGGGGTGCTTGGTGATCACGCTGGAGCCGTCCGCGTGCAGTTCGGCCAGCGGGAAGCCGGGGCGGGTCACGTCGTGCTCGCGGAAGAAGGCGTAGTTGCCGCCGGTGGCCTGCGCTCCGCACTCCAGGACGTGCCCGGCCACCACCGCCCCGGCCAGGGCGTCGAGATCGGCGGCCGTCCAGCCGAAGTGGGCGATCGCGGGCCCGGCCACCAGCGCGGCATCGGTGACCCGTCCGGTGACCACCACGTCCGCGCCCTCGGCCAGGCAGGCGGCGATGCCGAAGCCGCCCAGGTAGGCGTTGGCGGCCAACAGGCCCTCGGGCAGGACAAGTTCGGACCGGCGCGGCAGCAGGTCGTCGCCCTCGACGTGGGCGACGGCCGCCCTGATGCCCAGGCGCTCCGCCAACTCCCGCAGCGCGTCGGCGAGTCGGGCCGGGTTGAGACCGCCCGCGTTCACCACGATCTTCACGTCCCGCTCGCGGGCCAGGCCGAGGCACTCCTCCATCTGGCGCAGGAAGGTCCTCGCGTACCCGAGCGACGGGTCCTTCAGTCGGTCCCGGGCCAGGATCAGCATGGTCAGCTCGGCGAGGTAGTCCCCGGTGAGCACGTCCAGCGGCCCGCCCGTGAGCATCTCCCGCACCGCCGCGAAGCGGTCCCCGTAGAACCCCGAGGCATTGCCGATCCGCAGTACCGAGCGTGCGCGCGCCAATGCGCCTCCCCTGCCGGTGGGTTGGCGACACCCCGTACGAGCGCCGCCGGGCAGCAGCGTGGCACCGGCCAGGAAAAAAAGCAATCATGCCTGCTTGTTTTGCTGCCGAATCAGCCAAAATGGATCGGCCTATCGCAAGAAGTTCGCCGGAAAATACGCGCACAAGACCCTGGACGCAGGGCACAACGTCCCGCAGGAGGCGCCAAAGGCCTTCGCGGCGGCTGTCGTCGAAGTCGACGGCTTCTGACCGCGCTACCGGACTTCGGAGAGTCGCATGACCGTCCGCTCCACGGCAGGGAGCGAGCGATCATGCGAGCACGCGCCCCCGGCGCACGCCTTCACCATGACCGGCTGCAGTACGACCAGGGACATCGTCCCGGCTGAGGTCGCTGGCCGGTCGGCTGGTGGTTAGCCTGAAGACAGAGTCGCGGATGAGGCGCCGCGGCGACATCGGAGGCGTCTCGCCGCGCGGCGCTGCTGCGAGCGGTCGAGCAACCGGCGCCGCGCCGTCCTGACGAACCTTCACACTGCTGAACCCGCGCTTCGCCGGGCCGCGAGCCGGTGGCCATGTCTGCGCGTGCCTGCCGACCGGGCCCGCGCTTCGGGCTCAACGACGGCGATGACGCTCACCGACGGCGATGACGACGGCGACAACGAAGGCGATTCCGGACCGCCGGCCACCAGCGACGGCGATGCCGGCCGTCCGGCGACGCCCGGAACCGGACATCTGCGCACGGGGGCGTTCATGCCCCGTCAGTCATCCCGGTCCCTCAGTCATCCCGGTCGGAGACGAGACGGCATTCGCATGGAGGAGGACCTCATGACCGAGAGCCACGTGCGGGCCCCCGCTGTCCCCAGCGTCCTGGTGGATCCGCTGCGCAACCGCGGCGTCGCCTTCACACAGGAGGAGCGGGAGGCCTCACACAGGAGGAGCGGGAGGCCCTCGGCCTCACCGGACGGCTGCCTTCCGGAGTGCTCCCGCTCGACCGGCAGGCTCAACGTGCCTACCGGCAGTTGCAGGTCCAGGGGAGCGACCTGGCCAAGAACGTCTACCTGGAACAGCTGCACGACCGCAACGAAACCCTCTACTTCAAGCTCCTCACCGATCACATCGAAGAGCTGCTGCCGATCGTCTACGACCCCGTCGTGGGCGAGGCGATCGAGAAGTACTCCCACGAGTACCGGCGCCCGCGCGGCATCTTCCTGTCCATCGACCGGCCCGACGACATGCAGAAGGCCTTCGCCACGCTTCAACTCGGGCCCCAGGACGTCGACCTGATCGTGTGCACCGACGCGGAGGAGATCCTGGGCATCGGTGACTGGGGCGTGGGAGGCATCCTGATCTCGGTCGGCAAGCTCGCGGTGTACACGGCGGCCGCCGGCATCGACCCGCGCCGCGTCGTTCCCGTGTCGCTGGACGTCGGCACGGATCGGACGTCGTTGCTGGAGGACCCGCTCTATCTGGGCAACCGGCACCCCCGGGTCCGCGGCACCGACTACGACGCGTTCATCGAGAAGTACCTGGAGACGGCATCGTCCACGTTCCCCGATGCGCTCCTGCACTTCGAGGACTTCGGTCCCAGCAACGCACGGCGGATCCTGGAGCAGTACGGCGACCGCTACAGGATCTTCAACGACGACATGCAGGGCACCGGAGCCATCACGCTGGCCGCAGCACTGTCCGCGGTCAAGGTCACCGGTGTGCGGATGCGGGACCAGAAGCTGATCGTCTTCGGCGCCGGGACCGCCGGGGTGGGCATCGCGGACCAGCTGCGCGACGCGATGGTCCGCGACGGGGCGGATCCGGAGCGGGCCACCGCCCAGGTGTGGCTGATCGACAGGCAGGGGCTGCTCACCCGGGACATGTCCGACCTGCTCGACTTCCAGCAGCCCTACGCGCGCGATCCGGCCGAGGTCGCGGACTGGGAGCGGCACGACGGCGCGATCCCGCTCCTGGAAGCGGTCCGACGGGTCAACCCGACGATCCTGCTGGGCACTTCCACCGTGCACGGTGCCTTCACGCGCGAGGTCGTCGAGGCCATGTCCGAGGGCACCGAGCGGCCGGTCATCTTCCCGATCTCCAACCCCACCTCCCGCATCGAGGCCATGCCCGCCGACGTCATCGCCTGGTCCAGGGGCAAGGCGCTGGTCGCGACCGGCATCCCCGTCCCGCCCGTGGAACACGACGGTGTGACCTACCGGATCGGGCAGGCCAACAACGCGCTGCTGTACCCGGGACTCGGCCTGGGCACGATCGTCTCCGGCGCGTCCCAGGTGACCGCGGGCATGCTGCTCGCGGCCGCGCAGGCCGTCGCGGACCAGGTCGACCCGTCGGGGCCGGGCGCCTCCCTGCTGCCTCCCGTGAAGAACCTCCGGGAGTCCTCGGCGATCACCGCGACCGCGGTGGTCCAGGCTGCGCTCGACGACGGCGTGGCCACCTGCAAGCCGACCGACGCCGCAAAGGCCGTCCGGGAGGCCATGTGGCAGCCGGTTTACGCCGACGGAGCGACGTCATGACCACGGAGCACCACGGCGTGGACCGGACCGGGTCGGCCGGTCAGGACGAAGCCCCGAGGATCCTCGACATCCCCGTCGGACTGCAGGCGACCGGGACCCGGCGGGAGACGGACTCCATGGGCGCCGTCGACGTCCCCGCGGACCGCTACTGGGGCGCCCAGACGCAACGGTCCCTGATCCACTTCTCCATCGGGGACGACCGGATGCCCAAAGCGGTCTACCACGCCTACGGCTACGTCAAGAAGGCCGCCGCCCGCGTCAACGGGCGCGCCGGGCGGCTGCCGGCCTGGAAGGCCGACCTGATCCAGCGGGTGGCCGACGAGGTCATCGCGGGCGAACTGGACGATCACTTCCCGCTGTTCGTGTGGCAGACAGGATCCGGTACGCAGTCCAACATGAACACCAACGAGGTGATCAGCAACCGTGCCATCCAGCTCCTCGGCGGAGAGCTGGGCAGCAAGTCCCCGATCCACCCCAACGACCACGTCAACCTGGGGCAGTCCTCCAACGACACCTTCCCCACCGCCATGCACATCGCCGCGGTCAAGGAGATCCACGAACACCTGCTGCCCAGCGTGCGGGCGCTGCGACAAGCCATCGAGACCAAGGCACAGCAGTGGCACGACGTGGTGAAGATCGGTCGCACCCACCTGGAGGACGCCGTCCCCCTCACCGTGGGGCAGGAATGGTCCGGCTACGCCCGCCAGCTGCAACAGGCCATCGACCAGGTCACCAGGTCCGCCGAGGGGCTGAACGAACTCGCCATGGGCGGCACCGCGGTCGGGACCGGGCTGAACGCCCCACCCGGATTCGGCGAGCAGGTCGCCGCCGAGATCGCCACCGCGACCGGCTACCCGTTCATCACCGCGCAGAACAAATTCGCCGCCCAGGGCGGCCTGGACGCCATGGTCAGCGCCTCCGCCGGGCCGCGGGCCCTGGCCGTGCCACTGATGAAGATCGCCAACGACATCCGCTGGCTGTCCTCCGGCCCCCGCTGCGGCCTCGACGAACTCGTCCTCCCGGCGAACGAGCCGGGCTCCTCGATCATGCCCGGCAAGGTCAATCCGACCCAGTGCGAGGCGATGGTCATGGTCTGCATCCAGGTGCTGTCCGAGGACACCGCCATCGCCTTCGCCGGCTCCCAGGGCAACTTCGAACTGAACGCCATGCGCCCGGTCATCATCAACAACTTCCTGCACGCCGCGACCATCCTCGCCGACGCCTGCACCAAGATGCGCGAGTTCTGCATCGAGGGCACCCAGCTCAACCGGGAGCAGATCGACAGCTACGTCGACCGGTCACTCATGCTGGTCACCGCCCTCTCGCCCGTGATCGGCTACGACAGGGCCTCGGCGATCGCCCACAAGGCCAACGACGAGGACAGCACCCTGCGCGAGGCGGCCCTGGCCTCCGGCTACATCAGCGCCGAGGAGTTCGACCGCATCGTCCGCCCCGCCGCCATGGTCGGTCAGACCTGAAGCGGAGCGGTCGACTCGATCCGGTCCAGGTGGTGACCGGGGCGGACCGGTCACGACCCGGCCGGACGGACCGATCAGGATTCGAGAAGCGCCCGGACCGGGGGCGCCCCTAGCGTTGCAGGCATGGACGACATCACCATTCACTGGACCTTCCTCCCCCACACCGACCCCGAGGCCTCGCTCGCCTTCTACCGCGATCTGCTGGGCTTCGAGGTGCGCAGCGACGTCGGCGGCGGCCCGATGCGGTGGATCACCGTCGGGCCGGCCGGGCAGCCGAGCGTCTCGCTGGTGCTGGAGCCGCCGACCGCCGATCCGGGCGTCACCGAGGACGAGCGGCGTACGATCGCCGAGATGATGGCCAAGGGGACCTACGCCCGGCTGGTGCTCGCCACCGCCGACCTGGACGGGGTGTTCGACCGGCTGAAGTCCGGCGGCGCCGAACTCGTGCAGGAGCCGACCCAGCAGCCGTACGGCATCCGCGACTGCGCCTTCCGCGACCCGGCGGGCAACATGATCCGCTTCAACGAGGTGCGCTGAGCCTCCGCCCGCCCCGGGGGTGCCCCCTCGGGGCGGGCCCCGATCGACCCACCGCACAACCCGACCGACAGCCAGGGAGCGAAGACAACGATGGCCGAGCCGCACGTCGCCGACAGCCACGACCTGATCCGCGTGCACGGAGCGCGCGAGAACAACCTCAAGGACGTCAGCGTCGACCTCCCCAAGCGCCGCCTGACCGTGTTCACCGGCGTCTCCGGCTCGGGCAAGAGCTCGCTGGTCTTCGACACCATCGCCGCCGAGTCGCAGCGGCTGATCAACGAGACCTACAGCGCCTTCGTCCAGGGCTTCATGCCCACCCTGGCCCGCCCCGAGGTGGACGTCCTGGAAGGGCTGACCACCGCGATCATCGTCGACCAGCAGCGGATGGGCGCCGACCCGCGCTCCACCGTCGGCACCGCGACCGACGCCAACGCGATGCTGCGCATCCTGTTCAGCCGGCTCGGCAAGCCGCACATCGGCTCCCCCAAGGCGTACTCCTTCAACGTCCCCTCGATCAGCGGCGCCGGCGCCGTCACCGTCGAGCGCGGCGGCAGGACCGTCAAGGAGCGGCGCAGCTTCAGCATCACCGGCGGCATGTGCCCGCGCTGCGAGGGCCGCGGCAGCGTCTCCGACATCGACCTCACCCAGCTCTACGACGATTCCAGGTCACTCGCCGAGGGAGCGATCACCATCCCCGGCTGGAAGCCGGACAGCTGGTGGACGGTCGGCGTGTACGCCAACTCGGGCTTCCTCGACCCGGACAAGCCGATCCGCAAGTACACCAAGAAGG
Source organism: Kitasatospora sp. NPDC048296 (assembly GCF_043201815.1). NCBI lineage: Bacteria > Bacillati > Actinomycetota > Actinomycetes > Kitasatosporales > Streptomycetaceae > Kitasatospora > Kitasatospora sp. NPDC048296. The sequence continues at coordinate 90,179 of NZ_JBICZB010000020.1, read as the reverse complement.
AGCTGCAGGACTTCCTGTACCGGGAGCCCACCAAGGTCAAGATCAACGGCGTCAACCTCACCTACGAGGGCCTGATCCCCAAGCTCCAGAAGTCCATGCTGTCCAAGGACAAGGACGCCCTGCAGCCGCACATCCGGGCCTTCGTCGAGCGCGCCGTGACCTTCACCGCCTGCCCGGACTGCGAGGGCACCCGGCTGAGCGCGGCCGCCCGCTCCTCCAGGATCGGGGCGCTCAGCATCGCCGACGCCTGCGCGATGCAGATCAGCGACCTCGCCGACTGGGTCCGCGACCTGGCCGAACCCTCGGTGGCGCCGCTGCTCACCGCGCTCCAGCAGACCCTGGACTCCTTCGTGGAGATCGGCCTCGGCTACCTCTCGCTCGACCGCCCCTCCGGCACGCTCTCCGGCGGCGAGGCACAGCGGGTCAAGATGATCCGCCACCTGGGCTCCTCGCTCACCGACACCACGTACGTCTTCGACGAGCCCACCACCGGCCTGCACCCGCACGACATCAGCCGGATGAACGGCCTGCTGCTGCGCCTGCGGGACAAGGGCAACACGGTGCTGGTGGTGGAGCACAAGCCGCAGACCATCGCGATCGCCGACCACGTGGTGGACCTCGGCCCGGGCGCCGGGGCGGCGGGCGGCGCGGTCTGCTTCGAGGGCGACGTGGACGGGCTGCGCACCAGCGGCACCGTCACCGGCCGTCACCTGGCGGACCGGACGGCGCTGCGGCACACCGTCCGCGAGCCCGGCGGCACGCTCGCGATCCGCGGCGCGAACACCCACAACCTGCGGGACGTGGACGTGGACGTCCCGCTCGGGGTGCTGACCGTGGTCACCGGCGTCGCCGGCTCCGGCAAGAGCTCGCTGATCCACGGCTCCATCCCTGCCGACGAGGGCGTGGTGTACGTCGGCCAGGGTGCGATCAAGGGCTCGCGGCGCAGCAACCCGGCGACGTACACCGGCCTGCTGGACCCGATCCGCAAGGCCTTCGCCAAGGCGAACGACGTGAAGCCGGCCCTGTTCAGCGCCAACTCGGAGGGCGCCTGCCCGACCTGCAACGGCGCGGGCGTGGTTTACACCGACCTGGCGATGATGGCCGGGGTGGCCACCACCTGTGAGGACTGCGAGGGCAGGCGCTACCAGGCCTCGGTGCTGGAGTACCACCTCGGCGGCCGGGACATCAGCGAGGTGCTCGCGATGTCGGTGACCGAGGCGGAGGAGTTCTTCGGCGCGGGCGAGGCCAAGCTGCCGGCAGCGCACCGGATCCTGGAGCGGCTCGCCGACGTCGGCCTCGGCTACCTGAGCCTGGGCCAGCCGCTGACCACGCTGTCCGGCGGCGAGCGGCAGCGGCTGAAGCTGGCCACCCACATGGGCGACAAGGGCGGGGTCTACGTCCTGGACGAGCCGACCACGGGCCTGCACCTGGCGGACGTCGAGCAGCTGCTCGGGCTGCTGGACCGGCTGGTGGACTCCGGAAAGTCGGTGATCGTGATCGAGCACCACCTGGCGGTCATGGCGCACGCGGACTGGATCATCGACCTCGGCCCGGGCGCCGGGCACGACGGCGGCCTGGTGGTCTTCGAGGGCACCCCGGCCGAGCTGGTCGCGGCCCGCTCCACGCTGACCGGCGAGCACCTGGCGGAGTACGTGGCGGGCTGAGGCGCCCAGGGCCCTCCCGTACGGGATGTCACTCCAGCGGGAGGGCCATCTCCAGGATCCGGGCCTCCGGATCCAGCACGTACGGCGTCTCGCCGCCGGTGTACGCGAAGCCGCGCCGCCGGTAGAAGGCGGCGGCGCGGTGGTTCTCCTCGTGCACCCCGAGCAGCATCCGCTGCGCGCCGCCGGCCCGGGCCCAGTCGATAACGGCGTCCAACAGGGCGTCGGCGACGCCGAGTTCGCGGCCTCGATGGGCCGGGTCGACCCAGACGCCGATCAGGTCGACGGCCCCGGCCCGCTCCTTGCCGGGGATCGACAGCATGGTGGCGACCCACTCGTCTGTGTCGTCCACGGCGACCAGGCCGATCTTGCCGGGCTCGTTCAGCCAGTCCGTCCGGGCCCGCCAGTTGGCCTCGCCCTGGTGCTGCGCGTACTCGTAGGGCTCGCCGAACGCCATGGGGGTGTCGAGGAGTTGGGCCAGCCGCACCTTCCGCAGCCGCTGCCAGTCGTCCCGGCCGATCCGCTCGATCCGGTACCCCATGCCGCCCCCCGTTGTACGAAATCCGTTGTGCGAAATGTCGCCTGGCAACCAGGAAACGCCTCCGCCGCCGGCGGTCACCGGCAGCGGAGGCAGGATAGCCGCAGCTCGGGTCAGGGCTTGATCCGGACCACCTGCGGGTCGTGGTCGCTGGCCTGCTGGGCGAACTCGGCGTTGATGTGCACCACGTCGTACTTGGCGTAGCCGACCTCGGGGCTGACCAGGATGTGGTCCAGCACCTGGGAGTTGCCCTGGTAGACGTAGGAGTACTGCTCGGTCTCCGGCAGCTCGTTCACCAGGTCGCGCAGCACGCCGTCCTTGGTGAGCGCGGCCAGCGCGGGCGAGAACTGGTAGTCGTTGTAGTCGCCGACCGAGACGATCCGCGCCTCCTTGTCGGCGGCCAGCAGCTCGGCGACGAAGGCCTGCTCGACGGTGGCCTGCTTGATCCGCTGCACCTCGGAGCTGCGGGTCGGGGCCTGGAAGCGGCTGTCGATGCCCTGGTCGCCGCCCTTGCTGTTGAAGTGATTGGCGATCACGAAGACCTTCTGGCCGCGGAAGGAGAACTGCCCGACCAGCGGCTTGCGGCTGTTGGTCCACGCCTCGTCGGTGGGCTCGATCCGGCCGGGCGAGGCGGTCAGCGCGGTGGCGGCGCCGGTGCCGGTCACGCCGACGGCGGTGGTGGCGGTGCCGCCGGGGATGTCGGTGAAGGAGACCCGCTGGGGGTTGAACAGGAAGACCTGGCGGATGTTGCCACCGGGTTCGCCGCCGTCCTTGCCGTCCTGCGGGTCGACCGAGCGCCACTCGTAGGACGGGCCGCCGGCCGCCTTGATCGCGGCGAGGAACTTGGCGACGGTCCGGCTCGCGTCCACCGTGCCGTCGTTCTTGGCGCCGTTGTCGTCCTGGATCTCCTCCAGGGCGACGATGTCGGGCGAGCGCAGGTTGGTGACGACGCCCTGGGCCAGCTCGGCGAACTTGGCGTCCGGGTTGGTGGCGGCCAGGTTCTCCACGTTGTAGGTGGCGATGGTGAGTTCACGCTCGCCGGCCTTGGCGGTCACCTCGCGCTGGAGGTGGTTGTCCTTGAGGGTGCCCATGGCGCCGGCGACGAGGGTGTAGCCGCCGAAGGCGTTGTAGTCCAGCGGGCCGGTGGTGGTGCCGGTCAGCTCGTCGCCGACGTTGGCCACCGGGAAGGGCTGCTGGGAGACCGGAGCCTGCTGCTGCACCATCAGGCGGCCGACGTTGGGCTCGCGGTAGGACTCGTACAGCACGCCGCCGCGCTTGCTGCGCTGGTCCTGCCGGTCGGCGGCGACCCACAACTCGTTGTACTTGTCGGTCGCCTGTATCACCCGGACGTCCTTGACCTGGACGAGCATGCCCTCCAGCGACTCGTAGAAGTCCAGGGCGTACTTCTCCGGGTTGAGCGGCACCGAGTCGACGGTGCCGTCGGGGCCGGCCGGCGGGGCGTAGGTGCCGGGGATGTCGCGGGTGTCCACCACCACGGGGGCGGGCAGCGGGTTGCCGGAGGAGACGACGGTGACGGCCGGGCCGGACAGCTCAGTGACGGACTGCGAGCCGCCGGAGTAGTTCGGGTAGTACTCGGTGACCTTGCCGCTCACCAGTACCGAGTCGCCGACCTTGACGGTCGGGGCGGCGCCGGTGAAGACGAAGATGCCCTCACTGGTGGCCGGGTCGGCGTCCGGGTTCGGGTCCTGCATCCAGAAGCCCTTGGAACTGCCGTACGCACGGAGGCCGGTGACGATGCCGGGCACGCCGGTGACGGGCTTGCCGGCCTGCGGGGAGATCCGGGTGGCGCCCTGGATGTCGTGGATCCGCAGCGGCCCGGCCTCGGTCGGGGCGGGCGGGGCGGGCGTCGCCGCGCCGGCCGCGTTCGCCACCGGCAGCGGGACGAGCACCAGCGCGGCGGCCAGCGCGGCCGGGAGGATCGCGGCGCGCAGCAGGGCGGCTCTGCGGGGGCGGGGTGCGGAGGCGGTGGTCACCGGGCATGACTCCTAGCTCGTGCAGCGGGCGCTACCGGCTCGCGTAGCGGGCGCTACTCGCGTAGAGAGAGGGGGAGAGAAAGCGGGGGACGAACACCCGCCCCCCGCGACGCCCTCAAGATACGCGCGTAGAAAAAGCCCCGACAAGACCCCGTCAATGAACTGTCGGTTCCGGCCAAGTGACTTGATGACGCGTCAATTCAGCCCGCTCCCAGCAGGCTTCCAGCTTTCCCCAAGCTTTCCCCGGCTTTTGCTCAGCTTTGCCCGATCCGTTCCACGATCAGCTCGCACAACTCATGGGTGCGCAGCGCGTCGTGGGCATCGATCGTCTTCCCGGCGCGAACGGCGTCCAGGAAGCCGGTCACGCACTGCTCGATGCCGCGCTGGCGGGCGACGGACACCCAGTCGCCGCGTCGGCGGACGGTGGGCTGGCCGCGGTGGTCGATCACCTCGGCCAGGTTGCGCACCTCGCGCTTGGAGTCGCCACCGGAGACCTCCAGCACCTCCTCGGTCGAACCGGAGACCCGGTTCATGATGCCGAGCGCGGTGAAGTCCTCCCCGCCGAGCGTGAGCACCACGTGCTCGACCAGGCCGTCCCGGGTGCGGGCGCGGACGTCCACGTGCTCGATCTCGCCGGGGGCGAGGAACCGCAGGGTGTCGACGACGTGGATGAAGTCGTCGAAGACCAGTGAGCGGGCGGCCTCGGCCAGGCCCTCACGGTTCTTCTGCAGCACGATCAGGTCGCGCGGCCGCTCCTTGGCCTGGAGGTACCCGGGCGCGTGGCGCCGGTTGAAGCCGACCATCAGCGAGCGGCCGGTCCGGTCGGCGAGCCCGACCAGCCGGCGGGCGCCGTCCAGGGTGTAGTCCAGCGGCTTGTCCACGTAGACGTCGACCCCGGCGGTGAGCAGCTGCTCGACGATCGGCACGTGCTGGTCGGTCGCGGCGTGCACGAAGGCGGCGCGGATGCCGCTGCCGATCAGCTCGCCCAGATCGGTGAACCGGTGCTCGGCGCCGATCCGGTACGTCTCCCCCAGACGTTCCAGCTTGGCCCGGTCCCGGGTCATCAGCCGCAGGTCCAGCCCGGGCAGCGCGGTGAGCACCGGCAGGTAGGCCTTCTGCGCGATGTCGCCCAGGCCGATCACCCCGATGGGGAACCCGGTTTCGGAGGCAGCGGTCGCGCCCATGGAATCTCCTGCCGTGGAACGGACGGTCGTCACGTCGAGCCATCCTACGTGCCTGGTCACGGCGCTCGGCGGGGCCGACCGGGGCCCGGTGACGCCCCGTCGCGCCGCCGGCGCCTGCGTGATCGACCGGCTGTGCGGGGTCTCCTCCGAGGCCCCGCACAGCCGGGCTCAACGGGCCGTGTCATCCACCGGTCGGCGCTCGGCGGCCGGGCCGGAAGCGGTCGACTCCGAGCCGGCCGGCTCGGCGGGAACGCCGGCCGTCGGCTCGGGCCGCCCGGGCAGGACCACCGCCGCGGCCAGCGCGGCGGCCACCAGGAAGCCCGCCGCCAGCAGGTAGCCGAGCGAGTAGCCGTCGGTCGCCGCCGCCCTGGCCTCGGCCCCGGCGGCCAGCCGGTGGTCGGTGCGGGCGGTGGCGGCCGTCACCAGCACCGCGAGGCCGATCGCGCCGCCGATCTGCCGGGCCGAGTTGAGCAGCGCCGAGGCCGTCCCGGCCTCCTGCGGCGGGAGTCCGCCGGTGGCGGCCGCGGTGAGCGGGACGAATGAGAAGCCGATCCCGAGGCCCGCGACCATCGAGGGGACGAGGACGTCGCCCAGGTACCCGCCGGAGGGTTCCAGTGCCGCCCACCAGGCGAAGCCCGCGGCGCCGAGCAGCCCGGCGGGGACCAGCAGCAGGCGGACCGGAACGCCCCGGCGCATCAGCCGGGTGGAGATCTGGATGGCGACCACCACGCACAGGGTCAGCGGCAGGAAGGCCAGCCCGGCCCTGGCCGCGCTGAACCCGAGCACGGTCTGCAGGTACAGGGTGGAGAAGTAGAACGCGCCGAACTGGCCTCCGACCAGCAGCGCCATGAACAGGTTGGCGCCGAGGACGTTGCGCCGGCGCAGCAGGCCGAGCCGGATCAGCGGATCGGCCATCGGCCCGTACTGCTCCCAGAGCACGAAGCCGAGCAGCAGTACGGCCGAGGCGGCCAGCGTCCCGAGGGTGGCGGCGGAGCCCCAGCCGACCTGCTCGGTGCGCTCCACGCCGAGGATCAGCAGGCCCACGCCCGCGGTGGCGAGCACCGCGCCGACCAGGTCGAGCCGGCCGCGGCGGCGGCCGAAGGTGCCGCCGGGCACCCCGCCGAGGGCCAGGACCAGCGCGCCGGCCGCCATCGGCAGGTTGACCAACATCACCCAGCGCCAGCCCGCGTACTCGGCGAGCAACCCGCCGATCAGCACCCCAGCGCCGCCGCCGACCGCCGAGACGGCAGCGTAGACGCCGAGCGCCCGGGTGCGCTCGCTGCCCTCGCGCTGGGTCAGCGTCAGGACGGCGAGCGCGGCGGGCGCCAGGACGGCCGCCCCGACGCCCTGGACCGCGCGGGCCAGGATCAGCTGGGCCTCGTTCTGCGCCAGCCCGCCGCCGAACGAGGCGAGCGCGAAGGCGACCGTGCCGCAGGCCAGCACCCGGCGTTGCCCGTAGAGGTCCGCCATCCGCCCGCCGAGCAGCAGGAAGCCGCCGAAGCAGAGGGCGTAGATGTTGACCACCCAGGGCAGTTGGGAGCGCTCGATGTGCAGCCCCGTCGCCATGCTCGGCAGCGCCACGTTCACGATCGTCATGTCGAGCGTGACCATGAACTGGGCCAGCGCCACCGCGGCGAGCGCCCTCCCCCGGTGACCCCTGGCCACTTCCGTCTCCCCCATCGATCCCATCGACCCCTCCCAGAGTTTTTGTACGCGTATATCTAACGCGTACGAAAACCATAGCCGGAGACCGGGGCGACCGCCAGCCGGGCAGGGAGAGGGGACGTCAGCACCCGCCGCGACGCGGACAGGAGAGGATGTGGGCATGGAACAGAGCACACCGACCGGTCGCCGGACCGGCCGACCGCCCAAGCTGTCCCGGGAGGCGATCCTCACCGCGGCCCGGACGATCCTGGCCGAGGAAGGGCCGGAGCAGCTGTCCATGCGGCGGCTGGCCAAGGAACTCTCCAGCACCCCGATGGCGCTCTACCACCACGTCAAGGACAAGGACGAGCTGCTGCTGCTCCTCCTGGAGAGCCACGCCTCGGCCTTCCCCCGGCCCGAGCTGCCCGCCGACCCGCGCGAGCGGCTGATCGCCGCGGCCCGGGTGCTGTACGACATCCTGGCCGAGTGCCCGTGGATCGTGGAGGTGCTGGCCTCGGACGACCTGCTCGCGGTCTCGGCGCTGTGGATCGTGGAGAACATCCTGGACGCGGCGATCGCGGCCGGGCTCACCCCCGACCAGGCCGTCCACGTCTACCGGGTGCTCTGGTACTACACGGCCGGCGAGCTGACCGTCCGGCTCGGCCGTCGGCGCCGCCGCGCCGACCCGGCCGGACGCCCGTACCGCGCCGAGGCCTTCGCCGCCCTCGACCCGGCGGCCTTCCCCCGGCTCACCTCGCTGGCCGGCGACTGGGAGGAACTGACCGCCGCCGACACCCGGCAGGAGGGGCTGATCGCGATCGTGGACGGCCTGCTGGCGGCGCTAAAGCCCTGAACTGCTTCCGCCCGTGGGCCAGTTGGTCAGGCCCCGGCGGCCGCCGCCGCCGCGAGGGTGTCCAGCACCGGGCGGATCAGCGGGTGCCCGTCGGCCCCCGCGCGGACGGCGGCGAACACCCGCCGGGTGGCCAGCTCGCTGTCCACCGGGCGGACGGCGACCTGGGAGAGGTCCACGCCGCGCAGCGCGGAGCGGGGCACCAGGGCGACGCCGGAGCCCGCCGAGGCCAGCGCGACCACGGCGCGGAAGTCGTCGGAGGAGTGCAGCAGCCGGGGCTGGAAGCCGGCGTGCTCGCAGGCCAGCAGCACCACGTCGTGGCAGGGGTTGCCCGGGTAGGGGCCGATCCAGGGATCGCCGGCCAGGGCGGCCACGGCGAGCGGCCCCTGCTCGGTGGCCAGCGGGTGAGCCAGCGGCAGGACGGCCTCGAAGGGCTCGGCGTAGAGCGGGACCCGGGTGAGCCGGGCGTCGTCGGCGCGCGGGGCGCCCCGGTACTCGACGGCCACGGCGAGGTCGGCCCGGCCGTCCAGCACCATCGGCAGGCTGGCGTCGCCCTCGGCGTCCAGCACCTTGAGCCGCACACCCGGGGCGCGCTCGGCGAGCAGGCCGATCGCCGGGGCGAGCACGTGCGAGATGCCGGTGGCGAAGGAGGCGACGGTGACCTCGCCGGCGACGCCCGCGCTGTACGCGGCGAGGTCGGCCTCGGCCCGCTCCAGCTGGGCGAGCACGGCGTCCGCGTGGCCGAGCAGGATCTCCCCGGCGGCGGTCAGCCGCACGCCCCGGCCCTCGCGGGCCAGCAGGTCGTGGCCGGTCTCCTGCTCCAGGGCCGCCAGCTGCTGGGAGACCGCGGAGGGGGTCAGGTAGAGGGCGGCCGCCGCGGCGGTCACGGTGCGGTGGTCCGCCACGGCCCGCAGGGTCCGCAGCCGTCGTGCGTCGATCACAGGCCAATTCTGCCAGCGCGGCGGAGTGGACCGTCCGGGAGCCGTTTCGGGGGCAGTACCACCGGTGGCGTATTTCGGGCGGAGATCGCTTCGGCCCGTTGACCGTCGCGCTCGATCGGCGCTTGGCTCATGGCCGGGCCGGGCCGCTGGGGATCACGGGGATTCGAGGGCCCGGCACACGTCATCAAGGGGAGGATGTCCATGACCACCGCTCGTTCCCGCCGCTGGCTGGCCCGTACCGGCTGCGTCCTGGTGGCCGCCGTCGTGGCCGGCGCCGCGATGCCGGCCGCCGAGGCCCGCCCGCCCAAGGGCGACACCGCCCGGGTCAGCGAGGGCACCAAGGGCGAGCAGCTCAACGGCCTGTCGAACACGCTCGGCCTGAGCGCCGACGGCCGCTCCGCGCTGTTCTCGTCGGCCGCGACCAATCTGCTGCCCGTCGACGGCACCCCGAACGCCAGCGAGGTCTACGTACGGGACCTGCGCAACGGGCACATCGAGCGGGTCAGCGTCGCCGACGACGGCGCGCAGCTGAACGCGCCCACCTCGGACGCCTCGATCAGCGGCGACGGCCGCTACGTCGCGTTCACCACCACCGCCACCAACGTGGTGCCCGGCCAGGCCAGGCACCAGAGCGACGTCTTCGTCCGCGACCGCTGGACCGGCCGCACCGAGCTGATCACCACCGGCAACCTCACCACCACCGACGACGAGACCATCCGCGGCGCCGACAACCCCACCCTGAGCTGGGACGGCCGCTACGTCGCCTACGCCTCCGACCGCACCGACCTGGCCCCCGGCGTGCGGCGCGGCAAGGAGAACATCTTCGTCACCGACCGCTGGACCCACACCACCCGGCTGATCACCACCAGCTTCGACGGCAACACCGCCGACAACAACTCCTTCGGCCCGACCATCAGCGCCGACGGCAGCACCGTCGGCTTCACCTCCCGGGCCGGCAACCTCGTCCCGCCGCCCGCTGCCGGCACCACGGCCCCGGCCGCGACGGCCGATCTGGCCGGGCCCCGGTTCTACCCGTACTTCGTCTGGAAGGCCGACACCGGCAGGACCACCGGCGCCAGCCTGGACGACACCGGCTCCCTGACCGGCACCGGCATCGACGCCCGGATCAGCGCCGACGGCCGCTACGCCCTCTACGGTCTGCCGGTCTACGGCGCCGGCAAGCCCGGCTCGCACGGCATCCGGATGGACCTCTACGCCCTCGAGCTGGCCACCGGCGAGCGCACCCGGCTCAACACCTTCCTGCCCGGCACCACGACCACCGGCGGTTCCTACGACCCGGTGATGACCTCCGACGACCGCTGGGTCTACTTCGACTCCGACGCCGACAACCTGGCCCCGGGCGACACCAACCAGCAGACCGATGTCTTCCGTCGGGACCTGTGGACCGGCCGGATCGAGCGGGTCAGCCTCACCGAGGACGGCGCGCAGGCCACCGGCGGCTCCTACAACCCGCGCGTCGACGCCACCGGCGACACCGTGGTCTTCGACGCGGAGGACGGCAACCTGGTGGCGGGCGACACCAACACCTTCACGGACGTGTTCCTGCGCCGCCTGTGACCTCCCGCTGCGTGGGGCCGAGCCGCCATAGGCCAAACGCCGCTTACGACAGTTGACGTATTTTCCGACCGAGTTCATCTCAGCTGTTGACCGGCGGCCCACGACCAAGGCGAGGACTACTGATCCCGGAAACCGCGAACGGGGGTGGGGCGCCGGTGCGGGCCGGCGCCCCACCCCCGTGGCGGGAGGGTGCGGCAGGTGGTTGGTGGCCGTGGGGCGG